>JABHIC010000168.1 GCA_018671205.1 Gammaproteobacteria bacterium | reverse complement strand
GAAGAGGGGGTCAAGATCAAGGGTATCGTCAAGAACCTCACAGATTATGGCGCATTTATCGATCTGGGCGGCATTGATGGCCTGCTCCATATCACCGACATGGCATGGAAGCGGGTACGTCACCCCTCCGAGGTTGTGAATGTTGGAGAGGAGGTTGAGGTTCAGGTACTGCGTTATGACCGTGAGCGCAATCGCGTCTCTCTTGGTCTGAAACAGATGGGGGATGATCCCTGGATGAATATTGCGCGCCGCTACCCAGCCGGTACCCGGGTATTTGGTAAAATTACCAATATTGCCGATTATGGCGCATTTGTAGAGATCGAGGATGGTGTCGAGGGGCTGGTTCACACCTCTGAGATGGATTGGACCAACAAGAATATTCATCCCTCCAAGGTGGTTGCCATGGCGGAAGAGGTTGAGGTGATGGTGCTGGATATCGACGAAGAGCGTCGCCGCATCTCCCTGGGTATGAAGCAGTGCAAGGCCAACCCCTGGGAGCTGTTCAGCCTCTCACACAAGAAGGGCGACCGCATTGTGGGTAATATCAAATCAATTACTGAGTTTGGTATCTTTATCGGTCTGGATGGAGAGATTGATGGACTGGTACATCTTTCTGATATCTCCTGGCAGGAGAATGGTGAGGAGTTGATCCGTAACTACTCCAAGGGGGATGAGGTCGATACGGTTGTGTTGGCCATCGATGCGGAGCGTGAGCGTATCTCCCTAGGGATCAAACAGCTGGGGCAAGACCCCTTCTCTACCTTTGTCGCAGAGAACCCTCGCGGTGCCATTGTTCTTGGCACAGTGGGTGAGGTAGATGCCCGTGGTGCAACGATTGTGCTCTCGGAAGAGGTCTCTGGTTATCTGCGTGCCTCCGAGATCTCCCGGGAACGGGTGGAAGATGCGCGTCTCCTGATTAACTCCGGAGATGAGATTGAGGTGGCTGTTTTGGGTGTAGATCGCAAGTCCCACAGCATTAATCTCTCGATCAAGCAGAAAGAGTCGCTGGACGAGGAGAAGGCGATTAAAGACTACAATGAGCAGAATGCGGTTGAAGAGTCCACGCCTACCACAATTGGTGACCTGATCAAGAAGCAGATGGACGCATAAGGAGAGGGGGCTACAGGTGGGCCACTTTGTGGTCTGCCTGTAGCTAATATTTCATTCTATTAGAGATGAGCCATGACAAAATCAGAACTGATTGAATCGCTGTACAAAAAACTTCCACATCTGGCCTATACCGATGTTGAAATAGCAGTGAAGAGTATTATTGAGTCGATGACAAAGACCCTGGGTGAGGGGCAACGTATTGAAATTCGTGGTTTTGGTAGTTTCTCACTCCATCACCGCCCAGCCCGTATGGGACGTAACCCGAAAACAGGCGAGTCGGTGGCGTTGGAGGAGAAGTACGTGCCCCACTTCAAGCCCGGTAAAGATCTGCGTGAACGGGTCAATAATGCCTGGCTCAAACAGCGCTAGAATCAGAGACTAAAGTCAAAGACTAATAATCAGACCAGAGCCTGCGTAACCGAACCGTCACGCAACCCTGTTGAACCATTACGAATCTGTTGTTTTTGCTGAGAAACTATGCGCCTTATTACCCTTGTTCTGTTTCTGATTGTGACGGCTCTTGGGACGCTCTTTGCGGTGCTCAATGCGGCCCCGGTCACATTTAACTATTATCTGGGGCAGGGAGAGTTACCCCTCTCCCTGTTGTTGGTGGTGATGCTTGCCTCCGGTGTACTGTTGGGTATTCTATCCGCACTTCCGATGATCCTCTCACTGAGGATTCGCCTGCGTAAGGCACAAAAATCCACGACTGAATGAATACACTTTTTCCCTATTTGGGGTTTCTGCTATTACCGGTTGCTGCGGCCTCTGGTTGGTGGCTGGCCAAGCAGGGGGAGAGGAGTGAGCGCGAGCGTCTCAATGGTCTCTCCTTTAGCTATTTTCAGGGGCTGAATTGCCTGGTCAATCAGGAGCAGGAGCGGGCAATTGACCTCTTTTCTCAGTTGTTGGAGGATGAGCCAGAGATGGTAGAGACCCACCTGGCGCTGGGGACACTTTTCCGCAAACAGGGGGATACCTCCCAGGCCATTCAACTCCACAGCAATCTGGTGAGCAGTGAAAACCTGAGTCAGGAGCAGCGCGCGCTGGCCCTGCTGGAGCTGGGGCGTGACTATATGAAGGCGGGGTTGCTGGACCGTGCAGAAAGCCCCTTTCTTGACCTGATTGAGCTGGGGCTCCATCTGCAGGATGCCTACGCCTATTTGGTCGTGATCTATCAGCAGGAGCAGGAGTGGGATCGTGCCATTGAGATGTTGCGGCGCCAGCAGAAGAGTGGACAAGCCAGTGCCTTAATTGTGGAACGGGGTCGTGCAACGATTGCTCAGTTCCTCTGTGAGAAGGCGGAAATAGCCCGAGTCTCCAGTGACCTGAAAGAGGCGGGGCACCTAGTTGATCAGGCGCTGCGAGAAGATCCTTGTGCGGTACGAGCAACCATGATCCGTGCTGAGATCTATGCGACCACCGGACAGAAGCAGCTGGCGATTGAGAGCTATAAGAGCATTGAGCAGCAGAACGCGAGCTATATTCCCAGTATTATCCAGCCACTATTGGTACTCTACCGCGAGGTGAGGGCGGCTGAAGAGGTGCTGGAGTATCTCAATACCCTGCTCGAAACACACCCCAGTACCACCGTGCTGCTGGCAACGGTTGGGCAGATTCAGTTGATGCAGGGGGGGAGAAAGGCAGAACTTTATCTGGTGGCACAGCTGAAAAAGCGTCCCTCTGTGCGTGGATTGGAGCAGTTAATTAATCTGAATCTGACCCATGCGGAAGAGCCAACGGCCCGTGAGGGGCTGTTGGGGTTACAGACACTCACCCGTCAGCTACAGGAGGAGAAGCCGGAGTACCAGTGTACTCAGTGTGGTTTTCAGGGACACAATCTCCATTGGCAGTGCCCCGGCTGTAACCACTGGAACACCATTAAACCCATTGTTGGTGTCTCCGGGGAGTAAGGGCTATCCATCAAGCTCTCGATTAATCGCACTCAGCGCAGCCAGAGGTTCTGTTGCTGCGGTAATGGGGCGGCCAATCACCAGCCAGTCACTGCCGAGCTTTACCGCTTCTGCCGGTGTCATAATTCGTTTCTGGTCACCGTGAGCGGTTCCGGCAGGACGAATTCCAGGAGTAACCAGACGGAATTGAGGCGAGATTTTATTGCGTAGCAGGGTAATCTCTTGTGGAGAGCAGACGACGCCATCCATACCGGAGGCCTCTGCCAACTGTGCCAGCCGTAGCACCTGCTCTGCGGGAGAGCGATCGATACCAAGTTCGAGCAGGTCACTCTGATCCATGCTGGTCAACACGGTTACCGCAATCAGTAGTGGGGCATCCTCTCCGGAGAGTGTCTTTCGGGCCGCCTCCATCATTTTTCTCCCTCCAGATGCATGGACATTAACCATCCAGACACCAAGGTCAGCCGCCGCTGCGCAGGCGTGAGCAACCGTATTGGGAATATCGTAGTATTTCAGATCAAGGAAAACATCAAATCTCATATCCACCAGTTGGCGCACCACCTCCGGGCCAGAGCGGGTGAAAAGCTCTTTGCCCACCTTGACCCGGCATCCATCCGGGTCAAGCTGTTCTGCCAGACTCAGTGCAGTGGTGGCGTTAGGAAAGTCGAGTGCAACCACCACTTTTGAGCTATTCATCATCAGATCCTGTTGGCCTGCTGTGCGGCATTCCCGGTGTAGTTTTCCGGTGAGAGTTCGCGTAGCGATGCCTTGGCCTCCTCCGGGATCTCCAGTTCATCCACAAAGGTGAGTAGCGCCTCTCGGGTGATGCCCTGTCCACGGGTAAGCGCCTTTAGCTTCTCATAAGGGTTGTCGATCCCATAACGGCGCATCACGGTCTGGATCGGTTCGGCCAGTACCTCCCAGGTGTTGTTGAGATCCTCCTGTAGTCGCGACGGGTTAATCTCCAGTTTACCAATACCACGCAGGGTGGAGTTGTAGGCGATGAGGCTATGGGCAATACCAACCCCCAGGTTACGCAGTACAGTGGAGTCGGTAAGGTCACGCTGCCCACGGGAGATGACCAGCTTCTCTGCGAGGTGACCCATTATGGCATTGGCGATACCGAGATTCCCCTCCGAGTTTTCAAAATCGATCGGGTTGACCTTGTGAGGCATGGTGGAAGAGCCCACCTCCCCCTCAACCGTCTTCTGTTTGAAGTAACCCATAGAGATATACCACCAGACATCACGGTCATAATCGAGCAGAATAGAGTTGAACCGGCTGATGACATGGAAATATTCAGCAATATAGTCGTGAGGCTCAATCTGGATCGTATAGGGGTTCCAGTGGATACCGAGTGACTCGACAAAGTTTTGTGCAATCTCCTCCCAGTTCAGCTCCGGATAGGCAGAGAGGTGGGCGTTGTAGTTCCCTACGGCACCATTGATCTTACCAAGAAACTCAATGTTGACCAGCTGCTCTCGTTGACGGCGTAGACGGTAGACCACATTGGCAACCTCTTTACCCATGGTGGAGGGGCTGGCGGGCTGTCCGTGGGTTCGGCAGAGCATGGCTGTTCCGGCCAGTGAGTGAGAGAGTGAGGTCAGTAGAGTGATGATCTCATCAATCTTTGGTAACAGAACCTGCGTCCGTGACTCACTCAGCATCAGGGCATGTGAGAGGTTATTGATATCCTCAGAGGTGCAGGCAAAATGGATGAATTCACTGACCGCCTCCAGCTCATGGTTACCGGCAATCTTCTCTTTGATGAAGTACTCCACCGCCTTCACATCATGGTTGGTGGTGCGCTCAATCGTCTTGATGCGTTGGGCATCCTCCTGATTAAACTTTTCGACCAGATGGTTCAGGATATGTGTGGCATGCTCCGAAAAGGGGGGAACCTCTACAATTCCGGGATGTTCAGCCAGCATCTGTAGCCAACGTACCTCAACCAACACACGGTGGCGAATCAGTCCATACTCACTAAAGATAAGACGAAGATCGCTGGTGGCGCGTCCATAGCGACCATCAACAGGGGATACAGCGGTAAGGGCGCTCAGTTCCATCGAGGGGGGTCCTTAATATAAATGTCGGAAGTTGCCTCCCCTCCAGAGGAAAGGGCAGGGTGATTATAGCATGTAAGAAATCCGCGACAGCCGATGCGGGTTGATGAGAGAATAAGAGAATGAATAATAAGAGACGGAGAGTAGTAACAGCTCCTGGCTGTGAGCTCATTGATGGGCTGAAAAAGGATCTGATCTTTCAGGATAGGTTGTTGGGGAACGACCTCACCTTCCATACTACCTGGGGGCTCTTCAGCCCGCGAGCGATTGATGAGGGAACCCGTCTGCTACTGGAGTATCTCAATGTGGGAGAGCGGGAGATCGTGCTCGATATTGGCTGTGGTTATGGCCCTCTCGGGCTGGCCATTGGGAGAGTGGCCAAGCAGGGGGAGATCCATATGGTGGACAAGGACTATCTGGCCGTTGAGTATGCCAACCGAAATGCGGAAATAAATGGTCTGGGAGAGTGTCGTGCCTATCTCTCCAATGGGTTGAGCGAAGTGGACGCCTCTCTCCGCTTTGATACAGTGGTCTCCAATATTCCTGCCAAGGTGGGGCGTGAGCTGTTGACGATACTGTTGTGTGAGAGCCATGCGCAGATGAAACCGGGTGGGCAGATGGTGGTGGTGACCATCAATGGTTTGCGTGATTTTATTAAACGTAATTTCAAACAGGTGTTTGGGAACTACAAAAAACTGAAGCAGGGGAAGGCCTATACCGTTGCCCGTGCTATTCGAGAGTAGTGGATTAGATTACTCAATGGTGGGAGGAAGTGTTGGAAAATTACAGCTTGATCATGCGCAGTAGCACAGACCATAGAGGGCCTCTCTGATGGTGTTGGGGGCAATGGGGGTACTTGTCGGTGTGGGAGAGGCGGTCTGCAGTGATAATCGCAGGGTGCTGGTGGTTGAGACTGACCCAGAGATTCAACAGCAGTTGCAGGAGCTTCTTACCGAAAAGCCGCTGCAACAGTCGCCAGTGGATCGATTTGAGGGGGTTGTTGTGCCATCGCTGGAACGTGCGCTTGAGCAGTTGGAGCAGGCACTTCAGCAGGAGTGTCCCTATGTGGTGGTGGTGGTGGGGGAGGGGGTCTCCACTGAGGCGGAGGGGGTGGCGGCGATGCGG
>JABHIC010000167.1 GCA_018671205.1 Gammaproteobacteria bacterium | reverse complement strand
TTTAATGACCTGAAGGCTCAGGATGTGATGACCATTCGCCATGAGGTCTTTTCTCTGAACGGCAGGCGAACTGTTGAGGATGCACTACCTGAAATCCTTGAGCAGCGTTATACCCGAATCCCCCTCTATGATGAGACGCTGGATGAGATTACGGGTGTGGTCTATATGCGGGATCTGCTGATGGCTATGTCGAGAGAGGAAGAAAAAGTCGAGTTACAGAGTATCGCCAACGACCCTATTTTTGTGGTTCAGAACCAGCCTCTGGATGAGCTTTTTGCCGAGATTACCCAAAAGAACCGACAGATTGCAATGGTCGTTGATGAGGGTGGGATTCTGGTCGGAGTGGTCAGTGTAGAGGACCTGCTGGAGGAGTTGGTCGGTGAGATCTATGATGAGAGTGATGCGATGCCACTCACCATAGAGCCGGTTCAGCAGGAGGGGGATGAGAGCAGCTGTTTCCGTGTGGATGGCAGGCTTGAGTTACGCCAGATGGAGGAGGTGTTGGGTGTCGAGATCTCGGGAAAGCCAACCGACCGTGTCAATTACTGGATTCTGAAACACATTGAGCGTATTCCGAATAGTGGAGAGGTACTGCAGTTGGAGGGGGTTGAGGTCGAGATTGAACAGGCGACGCAGCGCAGAATTGAGTCCATTCTGGTTCGTATGGCTCCGTAGCCTATCAACCGAGGATTCTAGGTTTAACCCGGAACCCTAGGTAGCTGTCCGAGAATAGAGAACCTACTGCAAATCCCATAAAGATCATAATCTGAGCTTATTGATCTCGTTAAATAGCGACACTATTCGCCTCAATCAATAAACTCACCTTATAATCTTTCTCTGATTTTCGCTACGGCTTCTATTCTCGGACAGCCACCTAGGATTTATTTATAACAAGCTGTTTTTTATTTGATTTCTTCTTGCTTTTTGTCTGCCAACTGATGCGGATATTGACCTTCTGATGATCCCCCTCCTGATTGGCTGTGACCTTGAGATCGAGTAGGTCATTCGGTTCCATCTCTATACTGTTCTCTTCATCACTGAAAATCAGTGTTCCATCCGCAATCCCCTGGGTGATGGCATTCAGTATCTTGCCGACAGATCTCTTATTCTGCAGGGAATCATGTCTGAACCGTTTTTTGCTATAGCTCATGGTCTATAGACCCAGCCGTTGGGTCAGCTGGCTCTGAACGGCATCAAAATCTACTTTACCGGAGACCTCGTAAATCGTTACCCCATCCAGCGCATTCAGATAGCGTTCTTCATCAAAGGGGTCACTGTCGTTCTGGAAGCTACCGTCGGTTTTCTGGTAAAAGGGGCCGGGGGACTTCATCAGTGCTGCCAGTAGCTCACGCCTCTGACGGATATTGATCTCAGTAATCCGGCTCTCTTCACTGCTCTCACGCTGCCAGTTAAGGAGAACAAAAGTGTCTAGCCGAGCCTCGGTAGTCACCCGGTTTTTTCCATAGGTGGGGGCAATGAGTACATCATATTTCTCTTCTAGTGACCAGAGCTCTGTTGGTGGCAGCTGTAGCAACGCCTCTCGCCGTTGTGCGGAGAGTAGTCCGTGTAGTCTACGGTTGTGTACAATCGTGCCGGGATTGACCCGGGGAAGTTTGGGGATACCCCGGGCAGAGGCCGTGCCACCCTCGGAGTTGATAAAAAGTCGATCATTGGTGAGGTAGTTGATCTGCTCATTCTCCAGAAGATTGAGCATAAGGGTCGATTTTCCACCGCCGGAAAAACCGGCGATACCGACTCCGCGCCCCTGAATCTCCAGTCCGGAGGCGTGACAAACCAGCCATTGGTTCTGCTGAAGCCAGTTCATATATTGGCTACAGATGAAATTAATGACCTGGTTGTCATATTGCAGGCAGGGGCCAACGGCCATGCGGATCGATTCACTCTGCAGGAAGAGCATTCCTGTGCGGATCTTGCGTACCACCCGTCCACCGGAGAGGTCGGCGTAGCTATCCTTGCGACCACTCTTGCCCGCCTCACGTGCCCAGTCAACAAAGGGTAGCCCCGTATCGAGTGCCTCGCGTTCCAGCGCAAAGATCTCAATGTCCGGATCTGAGCTGCCGGGGGTTACATGAGCAAAATAGCGCTCCAGCTGCTCTAGCAGTGGCAGGTGATTGGTGCGGATACGCAGGGTAACCCCATTGAGATCAAGGTCGAGGGAGTTTTCGATCCATTCGACGTCCTCTTGGATCTCCTCTGCAAGCGTGTTTATATGGTTATTATTTGACATGTTTTACCTGATGGTTAGGTGAGATTGAATATTATGGATTAGCGCCTCAGCCCCCTCAAGCTGCCGTACCCGTTTCCACAGTCTTTTGGGCTCGCTGGCGTAGAGCGCTAGCAGTGTCTCTGCCGAAAGCCAGACCAGTTGACGACGTTTCTTGAAACGACCACCGCTGTTGAGCTCCCATAGCTGGTTCAGTGGAGCGATGTCACGAAAAGGAAACTCGATGAAGTAGGTTCTCCAATCTTTTGGTACCTCTTTGTTCCCCAAAGCCCTTCGGCACCACCACTCCGGGTGGGTTGATAGCGTCTTCTCAAAAAGCGCTTCAAGCTGAGGGATCTGTTGCTCAACTCTCTCCTCAGAACGGTAGGCACGCTCCAGGTCGCTGCTGAAATAGAGAGTATCGGTCTCCTCGATAAACTCCCGTATTGCTGCCGAAAGATAGCTCTCTCCCTCATTGATACCTCCACCAAAATCGATCAGGTAGCCCGTTTTCCTCCCAGAAAAGGTCTGTTGAAAGAGAAAGAAAAGCTCTCCCTTGTGTACGGCCAGTGGGATAACACCTGCTCCCATAAATAACCTCCTGTGGTTTAACGCCTGATTTTATTGTAATGACTTAGTAGAGGATATATGAAACTATTCATAAATTAAATTGTACCATCTGGGAGGGGTGATGGAGGTTCGGATCATGAGCTGGAATATGGCGGGGGCCAAGCTGTTTGAGCAGCTCGACCAGAAGCCAGAATTTGTGGACCACTATATTGCCGCATACCAGAAGGTGTGGCTGAACCATGTTCTTCCCTGGCTGGACAGTGAATCCGGGAGCGAAGAGGCGTCTGGTGGAGAGAGGCCGGACATCATTCTGTTACAGGAGTGTATCGGTCTGAAGGATCACTCGGACTCCCCCTCCGGTCGATGGCAGGGGGGGGAGCTGATACTTCAGCAGATCTTTGTTGGATATGAGTGCTTCTTTTTTCCTGCGGTAACCTCAAGTCACAATGCCCATCCGGGAAAATGGAACCGCACCATAGAGGGGGGTCGTGCAGAGAATACCCCTCCCGCAGAGGTTGAGCGACAGCAGGGGTACGGGATCTGTATTCGTAAAGGGGTCAGTCAGCGGAAGTTGTGGGTCCCCTGGGCAGATGCGGTGGATATTCCAGAGGGGGCAGATCGGGCAGAGCCCGGCTGTAACGCCTGTTTTGAGACGGTTAACCTGACCACAACCCTCTATCAGGGGAGCCGGGATACGGAGCCACGGTTGGTCATCATGGGACGGGTGAAGCTGGAGTCAGAGGGCGAAAGTCGCTACCTGAACTATCTGAATGTTCACCTGAATACCGTGAGTGGTGAACGGGAGGGTGATCCGGATCGTGACCGGGAGGCCAGTGCTTCCCGGTTGAAGCAGGTTGAGCTTATTCTGGACCATGTGGTTGCCGCTTATCAGCAGGCCAACCAGTACCGTATGCCGGAGGCGCAGCAGGAGGATATCTGGATTATGGGAGGGGACTTTAATGCAGAGCCCGGCTCTGCCGAGATCGAGAAGATACTCGCGTCCGGCTTCGTGGACACCCTGACAGACAAGCATATTGAGGGAGAGGAGAGTGGTAACTTGCTCAACAACAAAACAGGCAGTAAATGGTCACTGATCGATAGAGCGCGCCCGCCTCTTGTTGTGGACTACATATTTTGTGGTATGGTGCCGACCCCACCTACAGCGGGAGGGGTCAATCTGAGTGGTTCCAGGAGGCCCTTTACGCCGCACTTCGAGGATGAGACCTTTGCGACGGATCATGCATTGTTATTTACAGCAATCCACTGGTAACTAGTACTCCATCAAACCAAGGTTGTCGGAGTACCAAGAGGGTCAGATCACAGTTTCTGTCGGATTGAATACCTTCATATAGGGGTAATCACTGCTGATACCCAGGATATACCCCTTGGGGTGGATGATGGTTGTGCCCGCCCCGACCCCCTTAAGCCCCATCTTTTTTCGGGTATTTCGGTTGAGCGTGGTATCACACTCTACGTTGAGTAGCCCCTTGCGTAGCATCAGTCGTTGACCATGCAGTAGGCTACGGTGGCCGTGTACCAGGGCATGAATCCCCTGCTTACGTATTTTCTTCACCCCATGACGGGTCAGTGGCCGATCTTCGTTACGATATTTGGTACGGATGATATTGGCGAAGGGGCCGTAATAGAGCTCGAATGGGTCACTAAACATCAATTTCATGAATTTTTTGTTGAGCGATTTCCAGCCTTGTTGGCTCACCATATCGGCAGTCTGATCATCAATTCCGGCATGCATAAAGAGGAAAGAGCCACGGCGCGCGCAGAGGCGCATACGTTGGTAGAACCATGCAAACTCCCCTTTGGGGTG
>JABHIC010000166.1 GCA_018671205.1 Gammaproteobacteria bacterium | reverse complement strand
CCTGCCTCGATCCTGTGGTCGCCATCGACAATATTCTTGTACATGCGGGTGCGTCCTGTAACATCATCTGACTTCACCGTCAGCATCTCCTGAAGCACGTGTGATGCGCCATACGCCTCCAGTGCCCACACCTCCATCTCACCGAAGCGCTGTCCACCAAACTGTGCCTTACCACCGAGCGGTTGCTGGGTGACCAGACTGTATGGCCCGGTTGAACGGGCATGCATCTTGTCCGCAACCAGATGGTTAAGCTTGATAATGTGCATCACACCAACGGTAACAGGACGCTCAAAGGGGTCGCCGGTACGGCCATCATAGAGAGTGGTCTGCCCACTCTCAGGAAGATCAGCTAAGCGCAGCATATTCTTGATCTCCTCCTCATGGGCACCATCAAATGCGGGAGTCGCCATCGGTACTCCTCGCCTCAGATTATTGGCCATCTCGGTGATCTCACCATCACTAAAGCTTTCAAAATCCTCTATTTTTCCACTGCTGTTATAGACTTGATCGAGGAAACCACGCAACTCTTTGATCTCAGTTCCACCATCCAGCATGCCCGCAATTTTCAGACCCAGCCCTTTGGCCGCCCATCCCAGATGAACCTCCAGCACCTGGCCAATATTCATCCGTGAGGGTACACCCAGAGGATTGAGAACAATATCAACCGGTGAGCCATCATCACGATGCGGCATATCCTCAACCGGCACAATGCGTGAGATTACCCCCTTGTTTCCATGACGACCCGCCATCTTGTCCCCAGGCTGAATGCGGCGTTTAACTGCCACATAGACCTTGACCATCTTCTGTACACCCGGAGCCAGATCATCACCACCCGTGATTTTTCCCTTCTTCTCTTCGTAAATGGTCTCAATCTCTTCACGATGTTGGTTGAGTTGTCCCTGGGTCAGTTCCAGCTGCTCATTAATCGTCTCACTACGCATGCGTAGCTCAAACCACTTATCCTGCCTCATCTCACTGAGATAGCTCTTGCTCACCTTATCGCCAGACTTGATATCTCCGGGGCCACCATCGACCACTTTACCGAGCAGCAGCTTCTCCAGACGCTGGAAAATATCGGTCTCAATAATTCCTTGACGGGAGTTGAGATCTTTACGCACATCATCCAACTCCAACTGCTCAATATCGAGAGAACGTTTATCTTTCTTGATTCCGTCACGGGTAAAGATGCGCACATCAACCACCGTACCGGACATAGAAGACTTGGCACGTAGTGAGGTATCCTTCACATCAGAGGCCTTCTCACCAAAAATTGCACGCAGCAGCTTCTCTTCCGGGGTTAACTGGGTCTCTCCCTTCGGGGTCACCTTGCCCACCAAAATATCTCCGGGGTTGACCTCAGCACCGATATAGACGATACCGGACTCATCCAATCGTCCCAGTGCAGACTCCCCCACATTGGGAATATCCGCAGTAATCTCTTCCGACCCCAGCTTGGTATCCCGCGCCATGCAGGTAAGCTCTTCAATATGGATCGTGGTATAACGATCCTCTTCAACCACACGCTCAGAGATGAGGATAGAGTCCTCAAAGTTATAACCATTCCACGGCATAAAGGCGACTGTCAGGTTCTGTCCCAACGCCAACTCACCCATGTCAGTTGAGGGGCCATCCGCCAACACATCCCCCCGCACAATCTGATCTCCCGGGTTGACCAGCGGACGCTGGTTGATACAGGTATTCTGATTCGAGCGGGTATACTTTGTCATATTGTAGATATCAACACCCGACTCGCCGGCTGCGGTCTCCTCATCGTGGACCCGCACGACAATACGACTACCATCCACAAAATCAACATTGCCACCTCTTCGGGCCACTACAGCAACCCCTGAGTCAATGGCTACAACACGCTCAATACCGGTACCCACCAGTGGCTTCTCGGCACGCATTGTGGGAACCGCCTGACGCTGCATGTTTGCACCCATCAAGGCACGGTTGGCATCGTCGTGCTCCAAGAATGGAATCAGTGATGCCGCCACCGAGACAATCTGTCGCGGAGAGACATCCATGAACTCAATCACATCCGGTGTAGCCATCGTGAACTCATTCTGGTAACGACAAGAGAGCAGCTCATCGATCAGCTTGTCACCCCCGTCCATATTCGCACTCGCCTGTGCAATATGGTAGTTAATCTCATCATAAGCAGAGAGATAGATAATCTCATCAGTTACCTGTCCATTATTCACCTTCCGGTAGGGTGTCTCAAGGAAACCATACTCATTGGTACGGGCATAGACAGCCAGAGTGTTGATCAGACCAATGTTTGGCCCCTCCGGAGTCTCAATAGGGCAGACACGACCATAGTGGGTAGGGTGAACATCACGTACCTCAAAACCTGCACGCTCACGGGTCAACCCCCCCGGTCCCAAGGCAGAAATACGACGTTTATGGGTCACCTCTGAGAGTGGGTTAACCTGATCCATAAATTGAGAGAGCTGACTGGAGCCGAAGAACTCCTTAATCGCAGCCGAAATCGGCTTGGCATTAATCAACT
This sequence comes from Gammaproteobacteria bacterium, assembly GCA_018671205.1. Taxonomy (GTDB): domain Bacteria; phylum Pseudomonadota; class Gammaproteobacteria; genus Thiopontia. Next base: position 217 of record JABHIC010000166.1, on the reverse strand, counting down.
CCTGCGGCATCAACCCCTCGGACTCGGCAATATTGAGGCGCTCTTTAACCGCTCGCTCAACACGAACCAGGCCAATACGGAACTGATTCTCTGCCATCTCCCCCACACTACGGATACGGCGATTACCCAGATTATCGATGTCGTCGACCAGACCATGACCATCCTTAATATTGATCATGGTCTTCATCACATCAACGATATCTTCGTTAGAGAGTAT
>JABHIC010000165.1 GCA_018671205.1 Gammaproteobacteria bacterium | reverse complement strand
GAGAGGGGAAGATTGAAAAATAATGCCCCACACCTGGTCAAAAATCAGGCTTTTGTGATTCCCTGTTACAACTGGTGGTGTGTGCCTTTTTATACCATTGGCTTGACCATGTATGATATGATGGCCGGAAGGCTGGGTATTGGCCGTTCGGTTCCACTTTCTCCGAAGGGGGCAAGAAAAGCATTGCCAGGCATCAAGGCAAAGAAACTAAGGGGAGGAGTCCGCTATTTTGATTGTCAGTTCGATGATGCCCGCCTGGCTGTAAACTTGGCCCAGTCGGTGGCAGAGAAGGGTGGGTTGGTTATCAACCATATGAAGGTAGGCGGCCTGAAAATGGATGGAGACAGGGTGTTGGGTGTAAGTGCTGAGGATCGTGAGAGTGGTAAGAGCTATGAAATTTCGGCTGCTGTGGTGATCAATGCCACCGGGGTATTTGTGGATGATATCTTGAAAATGGAGAATCCGGAAGCGAGAGATGTGGTGAAACCCAGTCAGGGCATCCACCTTGTGATGGCCGAGGATTTCCTGAAAGGGGGGGAGGCGCTGATGATTCCAACAACTTCCGATGGAAGAGTCCTGTTCGCCGTACCCTGGCACAACAGGGTGGTGGTGGGAACCACCGATGTGGAGAAACAACATGCCGAGCTGGAGCCGGTAGCCGAAGAGCAAGAGGTGGAGTATATCCTGGAAACCGCCAGGCTATATATGGAGAGGGCACCCGAACGCAGCGATGTACTTGCTGTATTTACCGGATTAAGGCCATTGGCGGCTCCTGCTGCTGAGGGCAAGAAGACCAAGGAGATCTCCAGGGGCCATAAGATTCTTATTTCATCGGGCGGACTGATCACCCTTACTGGTGGGAAATGGACTACCTACCGGAAGATGGCAGAGGATGTGGTTGATACGGCTTCCAGGCAGGCAAATCTTCCTGAAAAGGAGTCTCTTACGCCCACCTTAAGGATACATGGCTATAAAGAAGGTGTGGATCACTCCGATCCACTCTACTGGTATGGAAGTGACCGCGAGCAGATCGATAAACTGATAAAAGAAGATCCTGACTTGGGTGCAGTAATAAGTGAGAAATTAAGTGTTATTAAGGCTCAGGTGGTCTGGGCCGTGAGGGAAGAGATGGCCCGTAGCCTGGAAGATTGCCTGGCTCGCCGCATAAGGGCTCTTCAACTTGATGCCAGGGAGTCTATTCGCATGGCGCCCGCCGTGGCTGCCATCATGGCTTCCGAACTTGGAAAAGACAAGCAATGGGAAAGCAGCCAGGTGGAGACATTTACCAGACTAGCCAATATGAACATTCTGAATTAACCATTAACTACTAACCATTAACACGAACAAGGTGAGCAATTCAAACAAAAAATTCATCCTCGCACTGGACCAGGGTACAACCAGTTCCAGAGCCATTGTCTTTGACCATTCCGGAAAAATGGTGGGGGTGGCCCAGAAAGAGTTCAGGCAGATTTTTCCTAAACCCGGATGGGTGGAGCATGACCCTATGGATATATGGAACTCCCAGAACCGGGTGATGCATGATGCACTGCGGAATGCAGGAGCCGGAGCAGGTGATGTCTCTGCCATCGGTATCACCAATCAGCGGGAAACCGCACTTATCTGGAACCGTGAGACCGGGAAGCCCATTTGTAATGCCATTGTGTGGCAGGACAGGAGAACTTCTGAGTTTTGTGATGAGTTGAAGGCAGCGGGGCATAAGGAGATGATCCAGGAGAAAACCGGATTGGTGATTGACGCATATTTTTCTGCAACCAAATGGAGATGGATGCTGGAGCATACCCCTGGAGCCAGGGAACTGGCAATGGAGGGTAAACTGGCACTGGGTACCGTGGATTCATGGTTAATCTGGAACCTTTGCGGAGGAAAGGTGCATGTTACCGATGCGACCAATGCCAGCCGCACCATGTTATTTAATATAAAGACATTAGAGTGGGATATGAAGCTTCTGGAGCTCTTTGGTATACCAGAGAGCATGCTTCCCGAAGTAAAGTCTTCTTCGGAGGTCTATGGTGAGACTGCCAAAGGAATTCTTTCGGTACCTGTTCCCATTGCAGGAATTGCAGGGGATCAGCAGGCGGCCACCTTTGGACAGATGTGTCTTTCACCGGGATCGGTAAAGTGTACCTATGGAACAGGCTGTTTCATCCTATGCAATACTGGTGAGGAGCCTGTTAGCTCTGAAAGCAACCTGGTTACCACCATCGCATGGCAGTTAAATGGTAAGACCACCTATGCCCTGGAAGGTAGTATCTTTATGGGTGGCGCCGTGATCCAATGGTTGAGGGATGGATTGGGTCTGATAAAGAAATCTTCCGATGTGGAGAAGCTGGCTGAATCGGTGGAGGACAATGGCGGGGTCTATTTTGTACCTGCATTTACCGGTCTGGGTGCTCCACACTGGGATCAGTATGCCCGTGGAATGATTGCAGGGCTAACCCGTGGGGTTACTGCCGGCCATATCGCCAGGGCTGCGCTGGAGAGTATCGCTTTCCAGGTGAATGATGTGATGGGGGCCATGGAGAGTGATGCCGGAATTAAGATTAGCGAACTGAAGGTGGATGGTGGTGCTGTAGTCAATGACCTCTTGATGCAGTTCCAGGCCGACCTGATCGGGATTCCGGTAATCCGCCCCGAAAACATTGAAACCACGGCTCTGGGCGCAGCCTACCTGGCAGGACTGGCCACAGGATTCTGGGGATCAGTGGAGGAGATCAGGGAGCAGTGGGCCATGGATCGTAATTTCTCCGGCAAGCTTTCTGATGTGAAGCGTCTGGCCCTGAAAAAAGAGTGGGAAAAGGCAGTTTCCAGGAGTCGTTCCTGGCAGGACCCTGTCTCTTAACTCATTAATTATTAACTACTAACCATTAACAAATTACCATGCTAAACGAACTTTTTGCAGAATTCATAGGCACCTTTCTCCTGATTTTACTGGGAAATGGCGTAGTGGCCAATGTGGTACTTAAGGATACCAAAGGCAATAACGGTGGATGGCTCTTAATCTCAATAGGCTGGGGACTGGGTGTTTTTGTGGGAGTCACAGTGGCCGGACCTGTATCAGGGGCACATATCAATCCAGCTGTTACCCTGGGACTGGCAGCAGCCGGTAATTTTGCCTGGAG
>JABHIC010000015.1 GCA_018671205.1 Gammaproteobacteria bacterium | reverse complement strand
GTGGCGTGACTATGATGAGTTCGGTACGTTAAGCTACACCTTTGCAGAGTCTGTAGCGGCGATGGTGCCCTACTACAAGATGCGTGCAATCGGTGGCCTGATCTTCTGGCTTGGCGGCGTTGTGATGTTATTCAACGTGATCATGACGGTTCGCAATGCGAATCGCGAAGCTTAATCAAGGGAGTAGATAACAATGGCTGATAAGATTTATTCAACCAAACTTCAGGATAAGATTGAGCGTAGCGCAATCTTGATGCTGCTCTTTACCATGGTGGCGGTCTCTGTGGGTGGACTGGTGGAGATTGTTCCACTCTTTACGATTGATGAGACGATGGAGCATAACGCGAACCCTGAGATTCTCTGGCAGCGGAAAGAGGCGGATACGCTGGAAAGCTGGCGGGCTGGGGATGGTATTCGCCCTTATACCGCACTGGAGTTGGCAGGGCGTGATGTCTATATCCGTGAGGGGTGTTATCTCTGCCACTCACAGATGATTCGTCCATTCCGTGATGAGAAGGAGCGTTATGGTCACTACTCACTCGCTTCTGAGTCCATGTATGACCACCCCTTCCAATGGGGCTGCAAGCGTACTGGTCCTGATCTGGCTCGTGTGGGTGGGAAGTATTCGGATGAGTGGCAACGCCAGCATCTGATAGCTCCTCGTTCTGTGGTTCCCGAATCGGTGATGCCGAACTACCCATGGCTGGCTGAGAACGCGGTCGATGCGGATGGCATTGAGGCGAGGATGGAGGCGATGCGGATGATGCCGGGAATAGGTAAGGTGCCTTATCGGGACTCTGATATCGAAGGTGCGGCTGAGAAGGTTCGGGGGAAGACCGAGATGGATGCAATGATTGCATACCTTCAGGTGCTCGGAACCATGGCCAAGCTGGACTACAACAAGACCTACCGTAAGTAATGAGTACGGTAAACGAGGTGGGCTACTTCCATACCGATTGGGCAGCACTAACGGTCAATGATTGGGTGGGTCTGATCGTGACGGTTACCACGGCTGTGGTTTTGGCCGTAGCCTACCTTCTGGTCTTTCATCCAAAGAACAAAGAGCAGCTGGAGTCTCAACGCTACCTCGTGGATGGGGTAGAGGGGGAGAAGTTTCTGGCTGAAAATAGTATTCACGGAGAAAACAAATGAGTGAGAATAATCCGTTTCCAAATGAAAATAATACTGGCCACTTTTGGGATGATACCCTGCGTGAGCTGAGTAATGATCCTCCAGGTTGGTGGAGGATCGGGTTCCATGCAAGCTGGCTGTGGTGCATTGTCTACTTTTTCCTCTATCCATCACTTCCTACACTGGATCTGGAGGGGTATACCAAAGGATCAATGGGCTGGACATCAGTGAGTGAGTACAAAGAGGATCTTGCCAAGATTGATCAGGTTCGCCAGAAGTGGGAAGATCGGATCAATGATCCTGAAACTACTCCAGCAATGATTTTGGCGGATAATGAGCTACGTAACTATACGGTTCGTTCTGCCAAGGTGCTGTTTGGTGACTACTGTTCGGCCTGTCATGGCTCGGGTGGGGCAGGGAATTCCGCACGCTCCGCAACAGAGTCCGGCTATCCGGTTCTTGCGGATGATGATTGGCTCTACGGCGGTACCATTGAACAGATCCAGATGACCATTACCAATGGTCGTAAGGGGATTATGCCGAATTATGGTACACGTCTGAGTGAGGCTGAGATCACAGATCTTGCCAAACATGTGGTTGCCTTGAGTGAGGGGAGTGAACATGCCGCGGGTAAAGAGCTCTTTATGGGCCCTACCAAAGGGGGCTGTTTTGCCTGTCATGGTATGGATGCAAAAGGTATGGATGCTCTGGGTTCTGCTAATCTGACTGATGCAGTATGGCGTTTTGACGTAGCGGGCGGTGATGACCATCGGCAGGCTAGTGCTCTCCACACGATTGCTCACGGTGTGAACAGTGAGTTGATCGACAAAGCCTCACGTAATGCCGTAATGCCAGCATTTGGCCCACTGGGTACTAGAGACCTGGGTGCGGGAACCATCAAGAAGCTTGCGGTTTATGTCCATCAGCTGGGGGGTGGTCAGTAGCTTTAGTAACTGACTCTCCTGCCACTCAGCTGAGCGGCAGGAGAGGATTAATAAGAGGATATTGATATGAAGATGTTTTCAGGACAAGATCTTGATCCAGTGTTGCTGGGGTCGGTCATCGCCGTAGGGGTTACCGCTGTCATTGTGATTTATTTGGGGCTTAAGATGAGAACGTTGATGAATACGACGCACTCTGAAGATTGATTGCCGGTTAAAGAGTAATTGATTGTCCCAGCGTGGAAAGAGAAGGGGAGCAGTTCTACTGCTCCCTTTTTTATTGATGAGTGGAAGAAAAAGTGGCTAAACTATGATCTTGGGATGATAAAAAGCCTCTCATGAAATAGGGTGTAGAGTGAGGCTCGCTTCACCACAGTATGGATTAGGAATAGAAAAGTATGTCACAGACAGCAGAAGATCAGCAGGCGGGGGGCGAGGTTGATGCACTCTATGCGGAGAGTCACGAGTGGAAAATCAATGTCGGAGATGAGACCATTCATGCCAAGCGGATGGAGGGGCGTTTCAGAACTCTGAAGTGGTGGGCTGCCTCTAGTTGGTTACTCTTCTTCTTTGGCCCCTATCTGCGCTGGAATGGTAACCAGGCGATCCTGTTTGATATCCCCGGACGGCAATACCACATCTTTGATATCACCATTCTGCCTCAGGATGTCTGGATGTTGTCATTGGTACTGCTTTTTTTAGCTATTTTATTAGCGGTAGTCACTACCCTGATAGGGCGTGCCTATTGCGGTTTTTTCTGTTTTCAGACCATCTGGGTTGATGTTTTCACCTGGTTGGAAGAGAAGTTTGAGGGCTCCCCGGCGAAACGTAAAAAACTGGACAAGGCACCTTTCTCGCTGGAAAAAATTACCATCAAACTGAAGAAGCATCTCTTATGGGTGTTGATTTCGATGCTTACAGGGCTCACCTTTGTGGCCTGGTTTACGGATGTCTATCAGCTTTGGGTGGACTACTTTACCCTCTCGGCATCCTCTACGGAGTGGGGGGTATTGGCACTGTTTACCGTGGGTACCTATGTGTTGGCGGGGTTTCTGCGCGAACAGACCTGTTTCTGGCTCTGCCCCTATGCACGAATACAGGCGGTGATGCTGGATCGGGAGTCGATGATCCCAACCTACGATTTTAACCGGGGTGAACCGCGTGGTCGTCTGAAAAAAGGGAAGACCATTGAGGGCAATGGCGACTGTATCGACTGTAATCAGTGTGTGGCGGTCTGTCCTACCGGAGTTGATATACGGGGGGGGCTGGATGAGGGGTGTATCACCTGTGCGCTCTGTATTGATGCCTGTGATTCGGTCATGGATAAAATCAAAAAGCCACATGGACTGATCCGCTATGAGTCGATTGATGCGCTGGAGGGTAAAGTGGTCATGCCATTGATGAAACGGCCCAGAGTACTGGTCTATTTTGTGATTATGTCGATCGCTTTTGTGGGGATCATCTATGGGCTGATGAATATTTCTGGGCTGGATATTAAGGTACTGCACGAGCGTCAGCCACTGTTTGTGCAGTTGAGTAGTGGCGCCATCCAGAATAAGTATGAGCTGAAGATACTCAACAAGACGCATGATACGATGTCGGTCACAATCGCTACAGAGGGGCTGGATGGGGTAGAGCTGGTAGGTGCGGATGAGCCATTTCTGGCGAGACCTGGTAAAGTGACCCCATATACGGTCTATCTGAGGATGCCACGCAGGGCGCTGGAGTCCAGCTCCATGCCGGTCTATTTCACCCTGGTGGGGGTTGAGCAGCCAGAATTAAGTGCGAAGTATAAGAGTATGTTTTTAGGTCCCCGATAGGTAAGCGTAGAGAGATTCAGGAGTCAATCAATGAGTTATTTTTCTCAATCAAATAAACAGGCTTTTCGTAACCCATGGGTTGTCGGTTGGCTTCTTCTGTTACTGGTGGTGCTGCTGGTCAATTTTGGCATGATTACAACCGCATTTATGACCAGCCCCGGACTGGTAAAAGAGGATTACTATGAACAGGGAAAGGATTATGAGCGTACCGTTCTACAGCTAATCGAGGCTCGTCAGCGTTTGGGATGGAAGGTTAATCTGGATGCGGGTGTGGTCAAGGTGGGAGTACCGGCACTGCTTGAGGTACGGGTGAGTGGTAAAACGGGGGAGGCGGTGGCCGGATTGAGTGGATATCTGCAGGTCTACCGCCCCTCTGATAAAAAACAGGATATGGTTGTCTCCGTCACTGAGGTCGAGCCGGGCGTTTATCACGCGCGCTATACGGTTCTATTGAAAGGGGTTTGGGATCTCCTGCTGACGATGGAACAAGGTACCGATCAGTATACGGTTGAACAACGGGTTCATGCTGGAGAGTAATGGCTGAAAACCAGAATATCCCACGGTTATGGGATGAGGCTGAATCTCCATGAGGGGGCACCGAGAGGGAGACTGTTTCCACTGTGGGCTTCCCATACCCGATACAGGGGTTGTTGTTGGGGCCGTTAATGGAGAGCCCCATGAGTTCTGTTGTCATGGCTGCAGAAGTGTCTGTCAGGTGATCTATAGTTCGGGTATGGAGGGGTTTTATGATCGTACCCCGGAGGATGGACAGCTATCGCCTCCAGCTGAGATGAGTGATGAGCTCGAGCTATATGACCTAGAGGAGGTTCAGGCCGAATATGTAGAGGTGGATGGGGGGCTGCGTGAGATTCATCTACTGGTTGAGGGGATTCACTGTGCAGCCTGTGTCTGGCTGATTGAGCAGAGTCTACAACCGGTCCCTGGTGTGCAGTCGGCACAGGTCAACCTTACCGGAAAACGGCTCCATCTGCGTTGGGAGCCGGATCGTGTCAAACTTTCCCAACTAATGAGCCGCCTCTCTCGGATCGGCTATGCCGCAGTCCCATTTGATCCGGAGACCGCTGAAGGGCAGCTCAAGAAACGGGATCGAGCACTACTCTACCGTCTGGTATTCTCCGGTTTTACGATGATGAACCTGCTCTGGGTATCCATTGCCCTCTATAGTGGTGCGGATGAGGGAGAGTTCAAGGGTTGGTTTCACTGGTTGGGATTCATGCTGGCAACACCGACACTTCTCTATGCCGGGTACCCCTTTCTCAAGGGGGCATGGAGTGGTTTGGTGGCACGTCATCTGACAATGGATCTGCCGATAGCCATCGGTGCCAGCGTCACCTATCTCTATTCAACCTATATCACGGCTAGTGGCAGCACGGTGGGAGAGGTCTACTTTGATACGGTCGTTAATTTTATCTTTGTGATTCTGCTGGGGCGTTACCTGGAGTCTGCGGCAAAACGTCAGGCGGTCTCATCTACTCAACGGCTGATGGATCTACAACCACGAGTGGCGACACGGATAGAGAATGGAGAAGAGTCTGTGGTGGCGGTTCGGCGACTAACCCGGAAAGATCGGGTGCGCGTTAAGCCGGGACAGAGAATTCCTGTAGATGGGCGTCTTATTGTGGGACAGAGTGAGGTCGATGAGGCGATGTTGAGCGGTGAGTCACTGCCGGTGACTAAACAGCCGGGAGATCCACTCTATGCGGGGACAGTCAACGGGCATGGTGTGATGGAGCTTGAGGTGGAGGGGATTCTGAAAAATAGTGCGCTGGGAAAAATCATCAATCTGGTCGAAGAGGCGCAAGCCAGCAAAGCCCCGATCCAGTGTACGGCAGACCGTATCGTACCCTGGTTTGTTATGGCGACCCTGCTGCTGGGGAGTGCGACCTTCCTCTTCTGGGTAGCGAGTGACTTTGAGCAGGCACTGATGGCAGCCACCTCCGTGCTGATCATTACCTGTCCCTGTGCCTTTGGGTTGGCCACTCCAATGGCGATTGCGGTGGCCTCAGGGGTGGGGGCACGACACGGGGTATTGATCAAGAGTGGCGGGGTGCTGGAGTCTCTCTCTTCAATACGTCACTTGGTCTTTGACAAAACCGGTACGCTGACGGAGGGAAGATTGCGGGTTCAGCAGCTCTGGTTAGAGAGGGAGTGGGACGAGCACTCTTTTTACAAAATCGCCCATGCGCTGGAGCGTTACTCGGAACATCCGGTTGCTCATGCGATTGTTCAACAGGCCGAAGATATTCTGGGTAAGCGTCTGGCACGAGAGCATGGGGCAGATGGATTTCAATATAGCCCGGGGGCTGGAGTATCCGGAGAGGTAGAGGGGGGAGTGGCATTGATGGGGACAGCTGCCTGGATGCGGCAGCACCAGATCCCCCTCCCCACCGCCCTGGTAGGTTTTGTGAAGGAGAGGGAGTCTCATGCCGAGAGTGCGGTCTATCTGGCACTGGATGGTCTCTGCATTGGTGTTGTTACACTGGCTGATCAGCTACGTAGTGGAGCGCCTGCATTGATTCAGCGCCTACGTCAGCAGCAGATGAGGCTTTCGTTACTGACCGGTGATCGATGGCAGGTGGCTGAGGCGACAGCAGATGCTCTGGGAGGGGGGATGGAGGTGATCGCCGAGGTGTTACCTGAAGAGAAGGCAGCGGTGATTCGCCATCTTCAACAACAGGGTGAAGCGGTTGCAATGGTGGGGGATGGAATTAATGATGCACCGGCATTGATGCTCGCAGATGTTGGGATTGCGATGGGGTCAGGAACCGATGTGTCGGTAGCCAGTGCCGATATTGTCTTGCTCAGTAGTGAATTAGAGCAGGTTGAGTTGGCCAATCGACTCTCACAACGTACTTTGAGAACGATCCGTCAAAATATAGGGATCTCGATTCTCTATAATCTGATTATGGTGCCGTTGGCGATGATGGCCTGGGTAACCCCACTGGTGGCGGCGATTTCAATGCCCATCAGCTCGCTACTGGTCATTGGCAATGCGGCACGAATTCGTAGCGAGGTGAGATAAACGATGGAAGTGATCTATATATTGATTCCAGGAATGGTATTGATGGGGGTTATTCTGGTGGCGGTGTTGATTATTGCGATTCGCAAAGGGCAATATGATGACCTTGAGGGGGATGGTGCCCGCATTCTAATGGATGATGATGGGAGGATGCCGGATGCCGTCGAGCCTGAACCTGCGGACTTAACCATGCCTGTTGAGGATAATGAGAGGAGCGAGTGATGGCACAGATAAACGCAGAGAAGAGCCCGGAGGCGTGTAAGGCGGGAAAATGGCCCCATGAGCTGTTTGTGCTCAACCTGATCTTCTTCCATCTGTTGGCAGTGCCTGCCGGGCTGGCGTTTGGACTGGGCTACTGGGGGTTGCTGGTGCCGATCCTCTCAAGCAGTGGGTTGTTGTTCTACTACCAAAGCCGGATTTCACATTTTAGTCATTCAACCAATGAGTGGGATCGAACGCACTGGGAGCAGGGGTTGAGACGGTTTCGTTGGCTCTATCTGGGGTATGCCCTGGTTGCCCTGTTAATAGGGCTGATTCGCCTCTTTGTTGATCCGACCTCAATCGCATTTGTGGCACTCACCCGGGTAGCGGTGATGCCTGCAATTATTCTTGTGCTGGTCACCTTCGTGATGTCAACTGCGGCCATTGGCCGGGCCGGTAATGGCGAGCTGTAGTCGTACTGTAAAAAAAAGCGGAAGAGACCAAGATCTCTTCCGCTTTTTTGAGCCTTTTATCTCATCTAGGTGGCTGTCCGAGAATAGAAGCCGTAGCGAAAATCAGAGAAAGATTATAAGCTCAGGTTATGATCTTTATGGGATTTGCAGTAGGTTCTCTATTCTCGGACAGCCACCTAGGATGAGTTATACAGCGCTTCCCTTTAGAACTCTCCGGTCGCTGCAGCAGACATGATAGTCAGCATATTGCTATTGGTCTTGATCGCCAGCGTATAGATATCATCGGGCAGTACGGTATTCTCAATCAGCATATCCAGATTGAGCGTGACCAGCCAGTAGCGTCCCTTCATATCCTGAACCATAGAGATTCGGCAGGGCATATAGGCCGCATAGACCACGTTGTAGTCAGCCATCACCCTTGCATCGGCAGGACGACAGAACTGGAAAACCTCCAGGTGGCCTACCTTATCACCGCGTGCCTGCAGCTCGGCAGAGACATTTTGTCGCCCCACATTTTTCATGTTGAGATCATTGGCCTTGGACATCATGGCATCAATGGCATCCTGAGGTGAGACCCCTTTACGGAGTGCAATCTTGATGACAGACTGCTCAACATTAAAGACCCCTACACTGGGCTCTTCTGCAGTGACACTGGTTGAGAAGAGAAGAGAGAGTAGTAGTGTAGAAAAAATTGTTTTTAGGTTCATGTTCAGATTCCTCCATTAATCATCAAGTGTTGAGAGATAGGCAACCAGGTCACGTAACATGGTATCGTCCAGTTCGGCAAAGCTGCTTTCATCTTTTTCTTCCTCACCATCGTGAATACGGAGAATCTGCTTGAAGTCATGCATCTGCTTCATCAGATAGTCGGTATGCTGTCCACGCAATGGTGGGATATTTTTCCTGGAATTTCCGGAACCATCTTTCTCATGGCAGCCGTCACACTCCTCATTGATATAGACTTTTTCCCCTGCCGCACTATTACCCGGTGCCCGCAGAATAGCACGACGGTGAGCAGCGGGCACAGCGAGATGCTCCATATAGGCGCCAATATCTACCCTGTCACTGGCAGAGAGCATATCTGCCATGCTGGTGATCAGCATCGGCATGTGGGCCTTACGGCGTCCCTGTTGCAGTCGCTCCAGTTCATTCTCAATATACCCACTAGGTAGTCCTGCCAGTCGAGGATAGATATCACCCGCGACGCCTTGTAGATAGAGGCCGTGACAGAGTGCACAGCTACGGCTCAGCTTCTTTCCATTTTCCAGATCAGCAGCTTGCAGGGTAAAAGGAAGCAGCAGGGTAGAAGCTGCAATGAGAGTCTTTTTGAGATTCATGGTTCCTCCAGACAGAAGTTAGTTTTCAGTTTTGTTTGTGTGCGGTTAATAATGAACTTAAGCACCCCCATATGTTACTATAAAAAATCATCATAATGATAAGTAATTTAATGTAAAACAGATGCAGGAATAGGGTAATCAATGAGTCAGCAGAAATTTTCTTGGGTACATGATGTCGGTGATAATGTGGTGGAAGGGTTCCATCTACTGGGGCTTTTTATTGTGGGGGCTACCATTGTCTGGTCGGCGGTGGTGGAGTATTTACAGATCATTGGCAAAGGGTACGCCTCTCTGGGGGATATTCTGCTGCTCTTTATCTATCTCGAGCTGGGAGCGATGGTGGGGGTGTTTTTTCGTACCCACCGTATACCGGTCATCTTCCTCCTCTTTATCACCATTACGGCAATGACTCGTTATCTGGCAATTGATATTAAAACCATGCCGAAAGAGGCTATTCTGGTGATTTCTGGCTCCATTTTTATTCTCAGTCTTGCTGTTATGGCACTGCGTTACAGCTCCAACCGCTTCTCATCGGCAGATCCAAAAGACCGCATCTCCGATGAGTGTGGGCTGGAGCCGCAGACAATAGAGAGCAGGGATGGTTAGAGGATAAAGGCAGGTTGCTATGCTATTCTCCCAACAACGCTCGGGTATCCGCCAGAACTGTCTCTACATGGGCCTTGACCCGTACCTTGGGGTAGACCTTTAGCAGGGTACCGTCTGCATCGACCAGATAGGTGGTGCGGACAATCCCCATATAGACCTTGCCGTAGTTCTTCTTCTCCTGCCAGACCCCAAAGGCCTCACACATGGTTGCCTCAGGATCACTAAGCAGGGTGAAAGGGAGCTCATGTTTACTGATGAAATTGGTATGGGTACGTGCAGAATCCTTAGAGATACCCACTATCTCAATACCGAGTTCTCGAAAGCCCGTTATCTCATCACGAAACTCCTTGGCCTCAGTGGTACATCCTGGGGTATTGTCTTTTGGGTAGAAGTAGATGATCAGCCCCCTTTCTCCTTTGAGGGATTCAAAGCTCTGCATCTCTCCGTTTTGGTCGGGTTGTGAGAAGTGGGGAATGGTTGTATCGGCTTCCAGCATGGTTAAATCTCCGTTTATTGGTAAAATTACAGATAACGACTCAGCAGGGGATAGAGAGGGCTCTCTTTTTCGCGCTCAACTGACTATTCTAAAAAAGTAATGGCAGTTACACAATCTCGCTCTATCTGAATGGGTCATAAAAAATGCCCCCTGAGTAGTCAGGGGGCACCGGCTTGCCAAGAGAGGAGTAGTCTCAGCTTACCTTACGCACTATTTCGTTCTTTCCATTTTGATACCTCTTCATCCCAGCCATCCATACGGACGTAAGAGGATTGACGGGGCTCATCGATCATCTCTGACTCTACCTCAAGCCCCATCCCTTCAAGATAGGCTGGCAGACCAATACGCTCAATCATCTCGCCAGAACGCTCATGCTCCAGGGCATTCTCTGCGAAGAAGTCTACGTGGTTGCCGCTGATCTCCAGGAATCGCTCCTTATCCTCTTCACTCTCTATTTTCATGAAGGGGACAATGACGGTACCAAACATATCGCCCACTTTCAGGGTGCGCTTTCCACCCATCAAAATAGTGATCCCCTTGTCATCGCCCTGTGCAAGAATGGCGTTGCCCTCTTTTCCTGCATACTTCTGACTCAGCGGAGAGACCACATTAATGCAGTGCATGCAACGGACACACTGTCTGTTCTCAATCTCCAGACTACTATCCTCGTTCAGGCTCATGCATTGACCCGGACAGCGACTGGTGATGTTGTCGACCACATATTTCATCCCCTTATCGGCAACCATCGCCTTCCAGCCCTGTTGATTGATTTTGATATCATCACGCCAGGTTCCAATCACCGCCATATCTGCGCGCTGAATAGAGTTGGTGCAATCATTGGCACAGCCTGAGAATTTCCACTTCATCTTGTACGGCAGGGCTGGACGGTGCAGATCATCGAGAAACTCATTGATGGTAGCACGCTGTAGATCTCCCTCATCAAAACAGGACTGCTCACAACGGGCCGCACCGACACAAGCAACGGAGGTACGAACCGCCGGGCCAGCCCCCCCCATATCAAAACTGAAATCACCCATATCAAGTTCTGCGAAGGTCTCGGTATCATTCATCTTGTTAAAGGCCTTCTGTACACCATCCGTGTCGGTCCCCTGGAACATGATGTCTCCGGATTGACCGTGCATGGCGATGAGACCGGTGCCGGTCTCTTCCCAGACATCACACATCTTACGCAGAAGGGCGGCGTTGTAGTGGTTCCCCCAGGGAGGCATGATACGTATGGTGTGGAACTCTAGGGCATCAGGGTACATCGTCTCCCCGGCCTCATTTTTCAACTCAGAGAAACGTGGAATGATCCCCCCGCCATAACCGACAACCCCGACAGTTCCCCCTTTCCAATAACCTCTACGGTTGATGAAAGATTGCTCCAGGGTCCCGATCACACCACGCATCATTTTGGCATGGGTGGCATCACCAGCCGCCAGACGTTTGAGACCGGAGACATAACTCGGCCATGGGCCTTTCTCCAGCTCATCCAAATTAGGGGTAGGAATATCCAGCTCTGGGCTGACTGCGTTTAGCTTGGTTTTCTCGTCAGACATTGTTGTGACTCCTGTCGGTAACGGTAATCGAGATCAGTTGTAGCGGGGGTTGTAGGAGATCCACTCTCCCTCCCATATCTTCTGCTCATTATTTTGGTCGGTCGTGGTAACCGAACGATCGGGGTGGCAGGTAACCGAGACAACGTTATCGGTATCCTCTGTGATCGATGTTCCATCTTTCATAATAGCGCCCCAAACCTTGATTGCTCTTCTCATCTTCTTGCTCCTGATAGGTTATAAATAGGTAATTGGAAGGTAATACCCAACCAATATGGTAAAGAATATATCGCAAGATTATAAAATTGTCAAATATCAATTTTTAAAAAAAATGATATTTTTTAAGGGCACCTCTAAAAATAGTAATTTTTCTATGAGTGCAAGAAAGCACCGCACGGAGAGCCGCAGTGTACATGCGAGTACATGAGGACTCGAGTACGGAGCTGACGCAGCAATCACTGAAAAAGTGCATTTTTAGAGGTGCCCTTAAGATCGGGACGGGTGGAGAAGATGTGGCCGTTACAGCCAACGAACCAAGTAGTAGAGTCTGAGCCCCTCGGATGAGCGTGCAGGGCCAATAACAGATGCGGCGTGGCTGTTTTCGCACGCTGCTGCGGTCTGTAGGGCCACCTCAGCACTCTCTACCCGCTGAACACAGCTCTCGGGAAACCGCTTACGTCGTTGAGTCGGTGTGTAGACAACGGCAAAGTGCTCATCTACAAGGTTGGTGAGTGGGTCAAGTGTGGGGATTGGAGAGATGGGCGAGGATTCTCACAGTTCAGGTCATGTTATGACGGTAGGGTGGTGCGCTATGGCGGGCAGATACCTCCCCTTTGACCATTTCAGAAAAAAGAGTGCTCCGGGGTAGCTGATCAGATAGCATGAGAGATGCGGATGAGTTGGCTGTTCCGTTACTGCCCCAGAGGGTGAATTTTGAGCTGAGCCTCGGGATGGCCTGATTGATAGCACCAGAAAATAGAGCGCTTATATTATCTTGTGAATCGAAAGGTTGTTCCGATAAGTCAGCAAGAAGTGAGGCTCTATTGGGTGGAGTTCTATCGATCGGATGTTCTATCAGTGACTGCTCAAGATGATCAATATTGAACGTGTCGGATAAGCTTGTCAGTGCCAGCTCCTCGATTTTCCTGAACCAGTGCTGTTGGTTAATGAAAAGCTCAAACAGGTTTTCTCTATCATTGAGTGAAAAGGCGACCGTTAAAGGGAAGTATCTTTGTGCACGATCAACACTGGGGATGAGTACTCCAGCCCAGGCCAGCTCCCCACAAACCCCGGGGGCCATTACAAAGCGCCAGGGAGGGGTTACAAGAAAATATTGTAGCCAATCCTCGCCGAGCTGCTCTCTGCTGGATAGGATCGACTCTTGTAGCCATTGATCCCAGGGTTCTATAAAAGATCGTGGCAGGTTTCTGGTTATGAAATCTCCCCGGCTTGGTGTTTTTCCATATAGACCTGCCCAGTGGTGCATTTTTAGAGGTGCCCTTTAGAGCGGCCCTATAGGGTCTCTGGACAACGAAATTGAGATAGATCAGAAAGCCGGAAGGGGTTGGTCACGCTGTCAGCATGAAGTTCATATCGGCTCTCATAACTATTTTCATTGAAAATAATAGTGAAGTGGTCTGCAAGGTTGGTGCGATACACTTTAGCACTGTCCAAAAGCCGAAACCACGCCCAGGGACCCTCCAGGGTGCTACTGCTCAATGCGCTACCGTTAATCGGTTTAAATACGATCTGTGACGCTCCTGTACTACCTGTTCCGGGCCACTGTAACCTTGTGACTCGGGTAGGGCCATGACGGTATACTACGGTTTGACCATCTAGTTTAAGAGTGAAGATTGAGACCGTTTCATCCAGATATGAAGGCTTCAGGCCAAATTGAACAGTAGGATACTCTCCTCTACCCTGAAAGAAGGTATCTCGAATCGTTGCGGCCCGTTTGAACTGCTCCAGTGCCTGTTTCGAGATATCCAGGCTTACTCCATCCAGCTCTCTCATTGACCAGCGGTCCCTTTGCATGGATACGAATGGTTGGATATGCTCCTCAAAATAGCCATTTATTAGCCCTTTAGGGGAGAAAAAATGGCCAAAATCGATCAGTGTCGTCTCTTCCTGACTATCGGGGTATAGTGGGTAGCGTAAAGAGAAAGCTTGTTGATAGAGCGGGTAAACCCCACTGCTCCAGCGTCTATTCAGGCTCTTTTTCGCATCAGATAAGATGGCGCTCCAGCTGCCGACAGCAATCTTGTTGAGCCATTTTTGTAGTTGAGAGGGGGTAGTTGACGAGTGGGTTCTGATCTGCGTGATGATGTCAGCTTGGTCTCTACTGTAACGCTCCTTTGCGATATTCAGCGCGGTAGCCGATGGGCTGGTGGAGAGGGTGATTTTTTGTAGTAAATTATTCAGCTCACGGAACTGTAGGTTTATTTTTTCAAATGGCTTCGTTGATTTTTCCTTACCCCGGATCAGGGTGTGAAATAGGGCAAAACTTTTCGCAATCTTGGAGCCTGGAAAAACCGCTCCCTGAGGGGATGGTATTAATCCTGATGCATCTGCAGCGTTAAGAAGATTATTGGATAAGCCAGAAGCGGCAGCTCTTAATGAGGTATGAGTCTCTATTGCCAGTAGAAGATTATGAAGCGGGTTTTCTGGAAGAGAGAGTTCACTGAGTACAGCGGCGGCATGGCCTGTATCGGTAAACTCAACAATATCTAACGCATGGATTATGTTTTTCCAATGGTTGATATATTCCGAGCTATAGAGCGCAAGCACCTGCTTTTTAATCAGTTCAGAATCTATTTTTTCATCCCGGTTAATCACGCTCCATTGCTGAACCATCTCCTTAATCAGTGAGGGGGATCTCTTGAGGTAAAATTGCTCAAAACCCTGCCGTGTGAAGAGTCCACTGATCTCAAGGTTATTGAGTCCTGACCGGCTTTTGAAAATTTGTGGACCATGAGAGCCGAGAATATCGGCAACCCGAAAATCTAAAGAGTGGTCGCTTGAGGTCTCATTTTTCAGTCGAGCATAGACTTGTTTATACAGGGGGATTTTTGTGATAGATGCCTGGGCTTGATGAATCAGCTCCTCATGAACAGGGTAAGGGGCAAACCCATGAAGAAGAAGGTTATCCAGGTGAATACCCAGCCGTTGTGTGGTCTCCTGGTTGGAGTAACGTAATTTCCAGTCGGCAGTTACCCATCTCTTAAAGTACTCCTTATCTAGATGGGTGGGGTCCCCTAGCATCAGGTAGAGCAGGAGTAGCTCTTGTAAAACCTCAATCTCTCCACTCAGGTTCTCCTCTATAAGCTGCGCAATCCGGTTGTGTAAAGTGACAGGTAACCTGGAACGTAGAGTATGCAGGTAGGCATCAGCGGCTGCAGCATTCAACTTTTCTCCCTGGTATAGCCCCAGCTTCATCTGCCACGGTGGGTGTGGTGGATAAATTCCACCAATCGATCCAAGGGTGTCCAGCTCATCCAATAGCATGGATGAGTCGCTACTCTCTGGAGGCGTTGGCTTGACGGCCTGGTGGTATTGGGATACCTGTTCCCGGATTTTCTGGATATGAAGCTCATTGCTGGTGAAACTTGTCATCCACCCAGTGATCGATGCGATACCAAGGCCCAGTGCACTGACATAGATGCTGTTTTGTAGCCAGCGCCGGCGCTGCTCGGTGTGCGGATTTGTCCCGGCAATACTCGCTTCAGGCAAAATTATCTGCGGAAACAGGTTCTTTATGAAGAAGCTTTTCCCATGTCCGCTATAGTTGGGCACAACGTGGCGATCCAGTCCAAATGTTTCGGCCAGATTCCCCATTAACCGATCAATAGGCGTACCCTCTTGGGTGCCACTGGTAAAATAGATACCTCTCAACAGTGGATGTTGGTGGTATCGACTCTCTTGAAAAACCTCATTCAGGAAGTCACTGATATTCTGTTGCAGAGCCCCCATCTGTTGTGGAAACCGATGGATTAGCAAGCGACGGTATGGGTCGCTCTCC
>JABHIC010000164.1 GCA_018671205.1 Gammaproteobacteria bacterium | reverse complement strand
CTGGTGCCACTGTTGTAGCGTCTCCATCGAGTGGGCTGCCAGAGGTTGAAACTGGAAGTCGAGCCACTCGTAAATATCGAGCGTGCCATTCTGGTACTCGGTATAGAAGCGGTCATTCTCACTACGGTAGAAGTCGGCATCAACATGTCCGTGGCGAACCAGAAATTCTCCCCAGAGGTGGTCGCTATCACCGCCAATCAGGGTGTTGTCGAGGTCAAAGATGGTGAGCGCCATAGCTACTCCAGATTATTAAGATGGAAAACAACCATTGTACCGCAAGCAACCCGCAGTCTATTTCAATCCTTAAATGGCCTTGAAATCCAGAGGTAGAGTGTATTCCTGAAGAGGCAAATCACTGCATTGTATCTGCCATCATTCAGGGCGGGTAAAGCGTAGCAGATGAACGCCCTGTAATATCTTGTAATAAAAATGTATTGGTAAGGCGCATCTTCTAGGATCATAATCAGCCAGAGCCAAATTCCAGCTACTTCATGATAAGCCCACGATTCCTGTATGCGGGTCTTGGAGATCATCATTCACTGGAGTTGACCTAAAGCTAATAACAGCAAATGAAGGAGTAACTTTGTGGTATCACTTACGAAATTAGCCAATATAATATTCTCAGCGGCACTGCTGCTTACCTTCGCTAGCAACGCTAATGCTGCCCCGCCCAACGCCGGAAAGATCCGCATCAAGGCTGATCACACCAGTGCCTGGGTCTACGTCAATGGCAAAAAGAAGGGGATGACCCCGGATGAGGGTTATACCGACATCCTCCTCTCCGAAGGGGGTTACACCATCCTGGTCGAGAAGGAGAGCAAGGATGGTAAATGGGTTTGGCGCGCCGAGCGTGAGGTCTTCGTTGGTGAAGACAGCCAGACCAAGCTCAAGTTCAGCCTCAAGAAACAGGCCACCTCTAAACAATTAAGTCAGTTTGAGGGGCGAATCAACGAGATGCTGACCGATATCCGCCAGCGTATGGTCGAGATCCCCGCTGGCAGCTTCCGTATGGGGGACCTTTCTGGTGATGGGGGTTCGAATGAAAAACCGGTACATCGGGTCACAGTCCCCGCCTTTCGCATGAGCGCCATTGAGGTGCCGTTTGCCTGGTATGACCTCTATGTGGCCGTGAGTGGATCTGCCTCGCCGAGTGATGAGGGGTGGGGGAGGAAAGATCGCCCGGTGATCAATGTCAACTGGAGCGAGGCTAGCGGCTTTGTGGAGTGGCTTAACCAAGTAGCTAAACCGCAGCACCCCTTCCGTCTGCCGAGTGAGGCGGAGTGGGAGTATGCGGCGCGTGCTGGAACTACCACAAAATACTGGTGGGGAGACTCGGTGGGTCGAGGAAATGCCAACTGCAATGATAAGTGTGGTGATCGATGGAAAAAGACCGCCCCGGTAGCCAGTTTTGATGCCAACCGTTTTGGCCTCTATGATACCGTGGGCAATGTCTGGGAGTGGACGCAGGACTGCTGGAATGGTAGCTACGGCGGTGCCCCTTCGGATGGTTCGGCCTGGGAGAGTAGGGAGTGCAGTAACCGTGTGTTGCGCGGCGGCTCGTGGGAGTATGATCCGAGGTGCGCCCGCGCTGCCGATCGTCATCTCGGTTCGGTTGGCCTTCGTAGCAACTACAAAGGTTTCCGTCTCGCCCAGGACCGTTAACCTTTGTCCTTTCCCCTTTTACCCTTTTTACACCGCGTAGCGGTGTGCAAGGGGGGGTATGGGGGCGCAAGCCCCCGTTGAAGTTTTTTATCACATGAAGAAAAACAGAGATACCACCCCCAAGGCGGTCCAGCGCTGCCATGAGCTCCTGTTGTGGGTGATCCCGCACCTCGACAAGATGCCGCGCAGCCGCCGCTTTACTCTCGGCGACCGTCTGGAGACGGCGCTACTGGAGGTGCTGGAGCGGCTGGTCACTGCCGCCTACAGCCGTGATAAGCGTAAGCTGTTGAGTGAGGCCAACCGCAAGCTGGAGGTGGCGCGCCATCTCTGGCGGCTGGCGATGGAGCTGCAGGCGGTCAATCAGAAATCGTGGTCCTACGGGGCAGAGTTGATGCTCGATCTCGGCAGGCAGATGGGGGGATGGATCAGATCGCTATCTCCCAAAGGGGCGAGTGGAGCTACGGCATGAAACGCCACGGATACCTGTTTGAGTCAATCTGTGAACCAGAAAACCTTTACCGTGCCTACCGTCAGGCGAGAAAGGGGAAGCGGGATCGTGCCGATGTGGTCGCCTTTGAGTTGAATCTTGAAGAGGAGCTATCGACACTGCGCCGTGAGCTGTTATCGGCAAGCTATCGGCCCGGCCCCTTTCGTCATTTTACCATTTACGAGCGCAAGCCCCGCCTGATCTCGGTCGCCCCGTTCCGGGATCGGGTGCTGCACCACGCCATTATGCACCCTGTTGAGCCGCTACTGGATCGGCGCTTTATCGAGGATTGTTACGCCTGCCGCAAGGGCAAGGGGGTACACCGGGCGATTGATCGCTACCAGCACTACGCAAATCGCTACCCCTATCTGCTCAAGCTCGATATTCGCAAATATTTCCCCTCAATAGACCATCAGGTGTTGAAAGGGATCTTGCGCAACCGCTTCAAGGATCGACGGTTGTTGCAATTGCTGGATCGTATTGTGGATTACGCCCCGCAACAGCAGGGGGTGTCGCAGCCCCTCTTCCCCGGTGATGACCTGTTGACCCCACTGGAGCGCAGGCGAGGGTTGCCGATTGGCAACCTCACCAGTCAGGTCTTTGCAAACCTCTATCTCGATGACTTTGACCACTTGATCAAAGAGCAGCTGCGGGTCGGGGGCTATATCCGCTATATGGATGATCTGTTTCTGTTTGGCGATGACAAGGCGCGGTTGTGGGCGGTACATGAGGCGCTCGGTCATGCACTGGAGCCGCTAAGACTGCAACTGCACCCCGGCAAGACCCATCTGCACCAGAGCAGTGAAAGGATGGATGTGCTGGGGATGATCGTCTCCCGCAAACGGCGCTGGTTGCGTAATGAGAATGGCCACCGCTTTGTACGTCGCTACCGAAAGATGCTGCGCGGCATTGAGCATAGAAAGTGGGGCCATCAGGATATTCGCCCCAATGTGCAGAGCTGGCTGGGCCATGCGCAGCATGGGGAGACGGAGGGATTAAGAAGACGAATATTTAATGAGTACCCGCTGTTTGAGGCGGTACGTAACCACCACACCTTCCCCCTTGCAGGGGGAGGAGAGAGGAGGGGGCTGGTTGCATGAGAATTTTAGGGGGGTGGGTCAAAGGCAGTAACCGTGTGTTGCGCGGCGGCTCGTGGAATAATAATCCGAGGAACGCCCGCGCTGCCAATCGCAATAACAATTCGGTTGGCAATCGTAACAACAACAAAGGTTTCCGTCTCGCCCAGTCCGCCTGCCGTGCCGGAGCTGTACCCTTCAGGGAGGGTACGGGTGTGCCGCAGGTGTCCATGAACCCACCTCCGGGTTTCAGCAGGGAGGCTGAACCAAATAGTCGTGCAAGGGAGTGTGCGGGTAGGGTGAGTAGCGTGGTCGAAAGCCCTGCTTTTTTATTGAGGTTGAGTGGAGATGGAAGAGATGAAATGGCAATTGAAGAGATTTAATCAACTTTTGGCGGCCGCATTTTGGCTTGGTTGTGGTTTGGGGGTAGCCAATGCCGGATTCTCTATCGGACTCGATAGTGACGAGTCGGATGAGCAGGATTATGAGGATGCAATGGAGGAGGGGCGGCTGAATGATGCCCGCAAACTTGGGGTCCATGTTCAGGAGGTAGAGACAGCACTGGAGAAACGTCGACAGGAGGAGCTGGCAAGGGCACGGCGGGAGGCGGAACGCAGGGAGCGTGAAGAGCAGGTGCGGTTGGCACAAGAGGCTGCTGAAAGGGCTGCAGAAAGGGCTGCAGAAGAAGCACAGCTTGCAGCGGAGGGAAATCAGAGAAGGTATGACGCGAGTGGGAACAAAGGGGGGAGTTTAAGTTGCCAGTATGTGGCAAGCGATTCAGCTCTTTGGAACTATTGTAATCGGGGGGCTTGTGATGGTTTTGCTAATAATTATGGGCTATATCACCTCTGTAATAATAATAGTCCTAGCGGTTTTGCAAGCAATTATGGGGTCTATGATTATCTTGTGAATGGAAATCCTTATGGATTATCAGGCTATAATGCCCAGCAAGGTGCAAAGAATAATTCTGGAAGCTTCTCTGACCGGAAAAGATTTATTATTTATCACTTGAGAGGTTATGTGTATGGGCATTATTGATAAGATGTTTTGTAAATGACGATGTTAATTAAAACTGGTTATCCTCTCTATTTGTTGTTTTTCTACCTGCCGTTTTTATATGCGGTAGATTATGAGGGTGCTGCTGAAAAGTTGCTCGAGGCGAATCGCATATCTTATCCTTTGGATGAAATTACAGCAGCCTCTCATCAGGAGACCTTGTCCAATCTTTCAATGCGGCTACCGCTGTTCTCAGTGAACCTGTATGACCAGATCACTCTTGCAGGAAGTAATGCAACCGCTATAAGAGAGGTGATTACCAAACTTCTTTCCAGTCCTGCTGAGATTGGTTTAAAATCATTACGTCAGCTCATTAATGCAGGAGGATTGCTGCAACTTAAGTCTGAGAGTGAAAAGGCTCATTTTATTACTCGCATATACCGCAGCCGGGTTGAATCAGTGCTTTTTAAACAAGTTGTACAAAAACTCTCTGTTGACCTCAACCGTAATGCCATACTTTATCGAATGTTATGGGCAGACTACCACGATCCACTACAGGACTGTTGTCCTGATAAAGATTACCCAAGAGCTGAGCTATTCAGGTTTATGATTGAGCAAGGAGCAGATCCGCGATGGCGTATTAAAGGTAGTCAACAGACCCTACTGCATATTCTTGTTAATCGTAATTTTGTGGATCTCGATAAAATTCGAATACTGATGGAGTATGGTCTTTCACCGGACTCACAAGATAGTAATGGACTGTCCGCACTGGCTCTGCTTAATAATGAGTTGGTGCTAAGTGAGGAACGAGTGAGTCGATTAACTATAGAAGAGGAGGAAGGATTGCATGTGGCAAATCTTCCAGACTGGTATTTTGCGCCTGGACAAAAAGAGATAGAGCCTAGTATTCCACTAAAACGAGCTAAGAAGTTACATTATCAACTAGAAGAGCTACAGCAGATTTTCTTGAAGGCCTCTGACTCAAGTTCATCAAATAATGCTGAGAAATAATATGGTCAAGAGATACCTACATATAGGCCTGATAGCTCTTATTGCTGCAGCATCCACCTTAACAGCAAGAGCAGAGTCGATACCGACTCAGCAATCCTCTAACCCTGAGATACTAAATTATAAATACAATAGCTCGCAAATTGTAGGCACCTTAAATAACATGAACTTCGATAAGGTTGAGAGCGTTAGACCAGAAATTGTCAGAATTACAAGTGGGCGGATTCGCTTTATATTGATGAATAAAGGAGGTAGCGCAATGCTCCTGTTTTATGGTGTAAAAGGTCCTACAGCACTGACTCAAGAACGTGCAGATGAATGGAATAAAACTCATGAGTACGGGCAAACTCAGATCGGTGAGGGAGGTAGTGTCAGTATAGAAACTCATCTGAACCTGAAAAACAGTATATCTGTTCAACAATTTATGAAGGTAGTCAGATCTTTTTTACACTTAACACAAGAGTTCCGTGCCTATATCTCTCCTCCAGGCTCTAATGAGCGTCAACGTGAAATGGTCAGAGGATATATCGATATGGCCAATAAACAGAAACAGGGGCGAGATGCGATGATAAAAAATATTATGATAGATGCAAAAGCACATGCTTTAAAAGAGATCCAAAGAGAGAAGGCGCAAGCAGAAGCAGAAGCCAAGGCTAAAGCAGAAGAATAGCGTATACTGATCACAATGAAATATGTAGTTGCAGCATTACCACTGTTGTTATTGTGGCGTCCTGTTCGTGATTTTATAGGTGACCATATCGAACACACGCTATTTGGGCGAGTAGAGAGTAGATCAGCAAATGCGCCAAATACTCTTAGGCTATTTTTTTCTCCAGCGAATTATCTCTATCTTCTTACTGCAATATCGGTCTATGTTCTGGCGCTTGTCTGGGTGGGAGTGCTGTTTATTGATGATACCACCTCATTAATCGGCACTTTAAAGTTATATGTAGAACTTTCTGTTTTTGCATCACTACTGATGGCACCAAGAGTATTTGGTCTAATGAAGTGGGAAGAGATGGAAGTCCCGTATGCAATGGATGAGACACTGCTTGCACTTATCTGGTTTATCCAGGTTCTTGTTTATGGATACCTGTTCTTGAATTTGTATCATTATCTGTTTGGTATTGAGGTAATGGAGGGCGCTCCAAAGCATATGTTTTTGTCTCCCATGGTATGGTAATAGTGTTTTTTTATGATTAATAGTAATCAAATTCATAAAAAAACCGCTGAGCAGAACTATGAAAAGTATGGGGTAGAAATCCTCTGTTTTTTCAGTAGTCGTACACTCATGCAGCTGCTTGAAGTACGCAAGAACAGGCGGCTTGTATTCGAAAAGAGAGATAATACGTGTCTGGTGTTTGATGACCATCTGCTGCACTGGATCTTTGATAATGGCAGCAAGCGCCTGCAACAGTTGGTGCTGAATCACCTCAATAGTGTACGTCGCCCCAAAATCGAACAGATGCTGGCTGATCAAGGTGACTCACCGCAATATTCCGACGATGAAGCGCTTAATGAAGCATTCTCTCAAATAGAACAAGAAGATTGCAGGAACCGTTTCATTGAAGTCGTTAGAAGAGAGTTGGAATCAGGTGCGATCTACTGGGGAGGATCGATATCAACTTCCTCTCAAGAGGACGCGTTAAAAGAGTCGGTTACTGCTTTTTTGGAGGTGCATCAGCAACAGGATGATGTCGATCCCGTTCAACTCATTAAGGCGTGGACGGATCTCGCACAGGTCAGGCGTACAACATACTGTGAGTCCCCAATACTTGAGCAGCTCCTGAATCTCAGTCAGGACGAGGTGCTGAAAGATCAGATCCACCTCAGGCTAAGCGGTGCATCAGATCTTGAGTTAATAGAGAAGGTGCGTGCGGATCAAGCACATCTACTAATGGAGTATCGCAATCGGCTGACCATGATTCGGACTGCCGTTGAGATTATTGCAGAGCGCCTCTATTCTCCAGAGGAGATGGAGCAGCTGCTCTCTCAACGATTCTCGGTTAAAGGTGATCTCCCCTTGCCAACAGATCCTCCCCAGATAAGAGAGGAGATGGTATTTGAACAGGTACTGGTCAATCTGGTTTCCTGCTATCGCCTGGTTTGTGAGGGTGGACTGTTAAATTTAGAGTCCACCCTATTCGAAGGCAGTGATCCCTATGTCGCACTCGGATTCCAGAATTTGGTCGATGGACTCTCATCTGATCTGGTCCTTTCAATGATGCATAACCGTCATGGCATGCTGATTTGTATGCATCGGTTATGGTTGAGGCTTCGCTATCAAGCGTTCCAAATTTTTTGCGAATCATATAATCCAAGAGTATTGCACAACTGTCTAGTCTCTTATCTGCCAGAAGATATCGAGTGGGAATATTAAGGTTGCAGTTGCTCTATCCACATTTACTCCCCCTGCTGTTGAGCCGAGATGACTCATCACTACAGGTGAGCCCTCTCTGGTTAAGATGGATGGAGAGGCTCTCACTGGAACAGATCCGCTGGCTGTGGGTGAGGCTACCCAAGACTGAGCAATACAGCTGGTTTCAACAGATCGACCGTCAGCTACAGGGAGAAGATCAACTGACTGCGCTCTTTCGTCTGTTTATTGCCGCAGAGCAGTTGGGAAAGCAGGACGAAGACGATCCTCAGCCGCTGGATCAGCTGCTGGAGGATGAGCCTCTTATCTTGCAGCGTATAGCGCGTTTTCGTGATTGGGAGGTGGAGGATCTGCAGTTCCTTAATGATGATGGGCTGGAGTACCTCCTTGCAACTATGGAAAATCCGATACCGGAATCTACTTTTGCAGGCTGCAGCCAGCTACTAATTGAGAGAGTGGTGAAGTATGTTCCTGATCAAGAGTTACTGGAACAGTTTTGCTCAGGGACAGTAACTGCCTCCTATGAGGGGGAGCAGGCGCTTCAGCAGCTATTGATAAGAGCAGTAGTGGCTGTTGAGAGCGGGCAGATTGAACCGCCCCAAATTCCGCTTTATAACCAATTCGAACTATTGCCTGCCCAAGTACATAAACCTTCAAAAGAGCAGTTACTAAGATGTGACTGGTCTCACTCATCATGTAATGAGCAAGACTGTCCGCTTTACCTGCAAGGAGAGCGCTGTCAGTTAAGAGAAGAGGCCAAACAGCTGTTTGCTGCCGGTTTTCTGAGTAGGTGGTATCAACGTTCACTGGACTGGAAAGGGCTGGGCACTTATCTCGACACTCTTAGTCGAGAGGGCGCGCGACAGCTGTTTGCTCAACTTCCATCAGAGTCAGTATACAAACTGAAATCCTATACTCTTCGCAATTTCTATTCGCTTGATCAGATACTGAGTGTATCTAATGAAAACATCCAATCACTGCTGCGCGATACGCCAACAGATGAACTTGTTATCGCTCTTAAAGAGAGTAAGGAGGTAGTGTGTAATAAGATACTTGGTGAGATGAGTGGAAGAGCAAAAGCCATGGTAGAAGAAGATATGACACAAGCATCTCTCTATCGTTGGAGTACTGTTGAGCAGATGAGGGAGAGACTCCTAAACAGGCTGGAGAAGATTTGTGGCCCTGAGTGGAAAGCTAAGCAAAAGGGGCTATCTGTAGGGGTTGTTGATTATCTTCATACTCAGAAAGAGGCGCTAGAAATAACAGCAATTGTTTCTAAGCAATTTGGCCCCAAGCCTACAAAGATAGAGACACTACTATCTGCTATCTCAATGATTATTATTTATGGTGTAGGTCTTGGGTTTGCAGTGTATATTTTTTGGAACCTATGAGTGGGTGCCTTATCAAATGTAGGGCCTCGAATGTTATCAGGGAATATGACGATATGAGCGCTCTACTTCGTTGGATAAAAAATGGGCTGGCAGTTATAGCCCTACTGATTGGTGGATTATCCGTATACAACGGATTTTTTACTAATCTTAAACAGCTCATTGTTGATCCCAGCTACTACAATGCTGGGTTGTTTACGGGGTCTTTGATCGCATTTGCAACAATGCTATGGGGAGCAAAGGTACTATTTTTCAATAAAACGGAAGATGTGGGTGAAATCTTGTGATGAGTTAGAGGTGCTGGAGATGGTCGATAAAAAAGGAAGGGCTATTATGCAGCTAGTCATTCCAGCCTTAGACTTCTGCTTCAACTTCTATGGTAGACTCGCAAACAAGTCGAAATAGGGTGTCTCTATTATATTAAGTTAAAGGGCATCTACAGAGAAAAATCAGGTGTAAGGTTGTGATTGACGAAAATGGATATCGCCCCAATGTGGGCATTATCGTCATCAACGGTAAGGGCAAACTGTTCTGGGCGCGACGGATCGGGCAGGATGGGTGGCAGTTCCCCCAAGGGGGTATTGATG
>JABHIC010000163.1 GCA_018671205.1 Gammaproteobacteria bacterium | reverse complement strand
TCCGTGCGGTGCTTTCTTGCACTCACAGAAAAATCACTATTTTTAGAGGTGCCCTATAAAAAAAGCCCGGTTCAGCACTGAACCGGGCTTTTTCGTGACGTAGCTACAAGTACGACTACTTGGCAGCAATCTCCTCCAGCTGGGTGGCACGGATGATCTGTTGATCGAGTCCCGCCTCTTTTGCAGATTTACCATAAGCCACAGCCATTAGCTGACTGTAGTAGACGACAGGGATATTGAACTTGGTGCCATAGGTTTTGTTAATATCCTCCTGGAAGGCCTCCGTATTCATCTGGCACATCGCACAGGGGGTCACAATCATCTCTGCCCCAGTGTCGTAGGCCGCCTCAAGGATATCCTTCACCAGTGCCTGTGACTTCTCCGGCTCAGAGAAGTTCAATGCACCACCACAGCACTGTGCCTTCTTCTGATAGTCACTCATCGCCTCCGCGCCCATCGCCTCGGTCATCTTGTCGAGGTAGAGCGGGTTTTCAAAAGACTCTCCATCAATGCCATAGGGACGGTTTGACTGGCAGCCTACATAACTGGCGATCTTGATCCCCTCCAGTGGTTTGACTACCTTGCTGGCGAGGCCATCATAGCCGAAGTCCTCGATTAGCACCTCCGTGAGGTGACGCACGTTCGCCTCGCCTTTGTACTCCAATCCACCCTCAGCCAGGGCAATCAGCGCCTCAGACTTCAGTGTTTCGCTATGGTCCAGGCGCTCTTTAGCCTCACGGGTTGCAAGCCAGCATGCGGGGCAGGAGGCAACGATATCCTGACCGGGATTGCTCTGCTCTGCCAGTGCAATATTACGGGCAGAGAGGGTGATACGGGGGAGCTCTCCTCCCCCTGCGTAGCCGATGGAGGCGCCGCAACAGTTCCAGTCCGGAATCTCATTAAGGGTGACTCCCAGTGCATCACAGGTTGCGGCAACAGAGATCTGCTGGTTAGAGCCGGAGGCCTTGTCCTGCGAAGAACAGCCTGGGTAAAACGTATACGATTTAGACATCTCTATTCTCCTTAACCGTTAGGCTGGGTGCGAGCCGCTTCCAGCTCCTGCGCTTTTTTAATGATCTTCTGCAGGCTGCCAGGGTCTTTAATGCTATGACCGCCGAGAATCTCCATCGGGTCCATGCGCTTGGTCTTGACCATGCTCATGCCCAGACCGGATTTGGCAATCGCAGTCTTAATCCCCTCAACAAAGCCGTTCATGAAGTAGAGGGCGATACCGAGTTTGAGCTCGTTTACACGTCCCTTCTTCATCAGGTTGTCCCAAAAGAGTTGGCCAAACTTCGCGGTAGGCTGCTCTTTTGGAGCCAGGCCCTGTACCTTTGCGTAACGTGCCAGCCCATGCATGATATGGGTGATAGGCAGCTCGCGCGGGCAGCGGGCGATACAGTTGTAGCAGGAGGTGCACATCCACACGGAATCTGAGGTCAACACCGCTTCGCGCTTGTTGGCGCGAATCATCATGAAGATCTCTTGTGGAGGATGCGCCCAGTGGGGGCCGAGAGGGCAGGAGCCCGCACAGACACCGCACTGCATGCACATCTTGACCCAATCACCCTCCTCAACGTTCTGTTCAACCTCCTTCAGGAAGTTATTGGTATATTGCTCTGACGCTGTATTACTCATGAATCGCCTCCTTAGAACTTGAATGGGCTCATACCGATTTCATCAATCAGTTCACCCATCTCGTTGAAGAGTTGTGGAATCCGCTGGATATCAGCGATAGAGACCTCGTGTGGCTGTACACGCTCCGGCTCAAGCCCTTGACCCTTCAGAGTATCCTCAATCTTGGACATACGCTCATGAGCCATCTCTGAGCCACGTACAAAGTGACACTGGTAGTTCTCGCCCTTCGGACAACCCATCAGCATCACCCCATCATAGCCACTGGTGATCGAATCAATCACCAGACTGGAGTTGATTGAGCCGAGGCAGCGTACCGGGATAACCCGTACAAACGGATTGTAGGTCACCTTGTTCATACCCGCCTGATCGAGAGCCGGGTAGGCATCATTTTCACACGCCAACACCAGAATACGGGGCTTCTCCTCAAACTCATCAGGAATATCGACCGCCTTGATCTGTGCACCCAGGGTATTCAGTGAGTAGTTCTCGAAGGAGATCACCCGGACCGGACAGGCCCCCATACAGGTGCCACAACGGCGACAGCGTGACTCGTTAAACTCGGGATACCGCTCCTCATCCTCATTAATGGCACCGAATGGGCACTCCACCGTACAGCGCTTACACTGGGTACAGCCCTCTTTGCGGAACTGTGGGAAGCTCAGGTCTCCCGAACGGGGATGTGCAGCACGTCCCAGTGCGGCATTCTCCAGTGCCTGGATCGCCTTCAGTGCAGCGCCTGTGGCATCCTCTTTCGCCTGTTGGATATCCATCGGGCGGCGCACACTGCCGGTGGCATAGATGCCGGTACGACGTGTCTCATAAGGGAAACAGATGAAGTGAGAGTCGGCAAAACCATCCCGTAGTTGGGGCATATCCGGCCCCTGACGATAGTCGAGATTCAGTACCGAGATACCTGCGATTTCGTTGCTATTCTCACTGTTGTCTGCGTCATCTCCACTCTCTTCCTCAGAGGCAAGCGCATCAATATTGACCCCGGCATTGGGTACCTGACCGGTAGCCAGAACCACCAGATCGGCCTGCTCTTCGATCTCCTCATCCAGAATCAGATCTTTCAGTTTTACCTTTAGCTCTGCACTCACTGCGGAGACCACACCCTTGGTGAAGGTAACCCCTTTGCGTTGACCACTGCGGTAGAAGTCCTCACCGGCAGAGCCAGGCGTACGCAGATCGGTGTAGATGATCTGGGTATCGATATCCGGATTCTGATCCTTGAAGTACATCGCTTGCTTGATCGAGGTGTTGCAACAGTGACCAGAGCAGTAGCTTAACTCACCCTCCTTGTCACTGCGCTGTCCCGCACACTGTACGAAAATTACCCGCTTGACTTCGGCACCATCGGATGGACGCTTGATCGCCCCCTCGCCAGCTGAGTTGGCCAGAGCCTCCAGACCTGCCTGGTCGATGATATCCTCACTCTTACCATAGCTGAACTGCTCCAGCTTGCTCGCGTCATAGCTATCAAAGCCGGTTGCCTGGATGATTGCCCCGTAGTTTTCGGTGACAATGGAGCCACTCTCAAGAGCGATGTCGACGCTAAAACGGCCGGGAGCACCACTGGTCTTGGCAATCGTGGAGTTGAGATGGACAGTGACATCGGCAAAAGCATCAACCGCTGCCTTCATCGCCTCAATCCCGGAATCTTCCGGATTGTCATAAGGGGCCTTGCCGGGTACGCGACTCTTCAATTTTCCAGCCCAACCGCCCAGCTCGCCACTCTTCTCAACGATGGTCGCCTTGTAGCCCGCCTGAGCGGCCTCAATGGCGGAGGTCATTCCTGCTACACCACCACCCACCACCAGAATGTGGTCATTGCGCATCTGTTGACCACTACTCGTTGCGGCTACCATATACTTCAGGTCAGCACAGCCCATACGGATATAGTCCGCGGCCATCTCCTGTGTACTCTCCCGCGACTCTTCATCATCGGGACGAATCCAGATTACACCCTCACGCAGATTGGTGCGGTTGACCATCACATTCTCAAAGCTGAAGGCCTCGGTCTTGGCGCGACGGGAACAGGCCGCGATACAGATCTTGTTGACATTCTCATTATCAATGTCGTCCTGGATCATCTTCACCCCCTCTGCATTGCAGAGGAAGTCATGCTCCTTGACGATTTGCATACGACCTTCACGCTGGGCAATATTACTCAACTGGCCACTATCCAGTCGCTCGCCCAGGCCGCATCCCTTACAGATATAACATGCACTCTTCTCTTCAGACATGGTTTAGCCCTCCGTACCAGAGACGCGGTTGATGACCTGAATCGCACGTAGTGCGCTTCCGGTTGCATTCTGTACCGCACGGTTAACATCCAGTGCCTCGCCAGCCACACCGGCCGCGAAGATACCACCATTGCTCTCATCCGCCTGGATGAAGCCGTTGCTATCACCCACCACAGAAGCGGGGAGCTGGTCAGCCTTTACGCTCGGCTCCATGCCGACCGCGAGTACCACCAGATCATGCTCATTGGCATAACGATGATACCCCTCGGTATTGACCCCGTTGAGAACCGGGTTACCGCTCTCACGTTCACGGGTTACAGAGGCAACCTTGGACTTGATAAAGGTGACGTTTGGATCGGCTTTTACCTCCTGATGGAAATCATCGATACGGTCAATTGCACGAATGTCGATGTAGTAGATAGAGGCCTTCCAGTTCTCATCATCAGCAAACTGCTCACGCAGCAATTTGGCATGTTTCAGGGTTGCCATACAGCAGATACGAGAGCAGTGCCTCAGATAGTTGCGATCACGTGAACCGGCACACTGGATAAAGGCAACATTACGAGCCTCGGTGCCATCCTTTCGCAGGACCTTACCACCGGTTGGGCCGAAGGGGTCAAGCATCCGCTCAAACTCCACATTGGTCACTACATTGTCGTAACGGTCATAGCCATAAGGCTGAATTTTGTTGGCATCAAAGGGCTTCCAGCCGGTTGCCCAGATGACGGCCCCGGCATTAATGGTCAGCTGCTCTTCCTGCATATCCAGATCAATGGCATTAGCGGGGCAGGCGGCCTTCGCCTTCTCTGCATCGTCGCTGCCGACCATTGCGGGATCAAGCACGTAGCGTTGTGGGTAGGCCATGGTCGAGGTGAGGTAGGCACCCTTGCGGCGCTTCATTCCATAGTTGAAGCTATCGTCATACTCGGTCTCAACGGCATCGGCACAGGCGCCACAGGCGGTGCAGTTCTCGTTGACGTAGCGAGGACTGATGGTGACGTCGAGGGTGTAGTTACCCGCCTCACCATCAATCTTGTTGACCTCGGCCATGGTGTAGACCCTGAGATTTTTATTGCCCTTGGTGCGGCGGTAGTTAATTTCCAGGCCACAGGTTGGGTGACACATCTTGGGGAAATATTTGTAC
>JABHIC010000162.1 GCA_018671205.1 Gammaproteobacteria bacterium | reverse complement strand
GTGAGCGCGTGGCTAAATCCTCAAGGAAAGCGATCACCTGAGCGGGACTCTCTGCCATCTTGGTAGAGAGTGAGTATTCTGCATAGTTAGCAAATCCCAACAGCTCTGCTTTTTCATGACGCAGCTGTAAAATCTGCTCCATCACCGGGGTATTATCCAGTGCACTATCATGGGGGCCCTGATCAGAGGCACGGGTCACATAGGCGGTATAGAACTCTTCACGCAGCCCACGTTGGTCTGCGTAGGTCAGCACCGCGATATAGGATGGGAACTCCAGCGTGAAGTGCCACCCCTCCCGCTTCTGCTGTTCCGCACTCTGTTTTGCCATCGCTCTGGCCGAGTCAGGGAGACCCAACAGCTCCAACTCATCGCTAATCCACCTCTCCCACTGGTTGGTTGCATCGAGCACATTCTCTCCAAATTTTGCGGTCAGTTGGGAGAGCGATTGGC
The DNA here is from genome assembly GCA_018671205.1 of Gammaproteobacteria bacterium. GTDB lineage: Bacteria > Pseudomonadota > Gammaproteobacteria > Thiopontia. The sequence continues at coordinate 3,099 of JABHIC010000162.1, read as the reverse complement.
TGATCTCACGAAACCGCTCCCGCTTCTCTGCCGCGAGGTCAATCCCGGAGAGGTGAAAGTCACGCAGTGCATTCTCAATGATCTTCTTTTGTGAGGGCTCCAGCATCCGGTAATTCTCACTCTCGGCGATCTGTATAAAGGCGGCATGCAACCCCTTATGCTGTCCCATCTCGGTCGCATAGTCTGAAAGCAGTAGCAGGCAACGATTGTAGGCATCGCGCAGCGCTGCACTGTTGTTGACGGAGTTGAGGTGGCTGATGGGAGACCAGACCCGCCCCAAACGATCCTCCATCTCCTCTAGTGGCTGCACCAACCCCTCCCACTGAAACGACTCCTGCTGGTCCAGCAACTGCGCTACTCTGGCTCGGTTCTCTTGCAGCAGGTGCTCAACTGCGGGAACGGCATGTTCTGGCTTAATTTGTGAGAAAGGGGGAAGCCCCTCCATGGTCAACAGTGGATTATCTGCTTTTGTTTCCATTACTCTTCCATCCTGTAGAAAAAAGATACGGTAAACTATCAGCTCTAAATATCCTCTGCAATGGAGTATTGCCATGAATAATATCCGTTCCTATCGAGAGTGGTCGCCTCAGTTTGATGATTCGGTCTATATCGACCCCTCTGCGGTGGTGATTGGCCGCACCTCCATCGGACAAGACAGCTCTATCTGGCCCCTGGTTGCTGTTCGTGGGGATGTCAATTTTATCAAGATTGGTGATCGTACCAATATTCAGGATAACTCCGTTCTCCATGTGGCTCGCCCTACCACGTGCAATAACGAGGGGTTTGCTCTGATTATCGGAGATGATGTCACTGTGGGTCATGGTGCGATTCTTCACGCCTGCACCATCGGCAACCGCTGCCTGATTGGAATGGGGGCCACGGTTCTGGATGGTGCGGTTCTGGAGTGTGACCTACTGTTGGCAGCCGGTAGCCTGGTTCCTCCAGGGAAAAAACTGGAGGGAGGTTATCTCTGGCGTGGTGCTCCCGCAGTCAAGGCACGTGCCTTATCCCGGGAGGAGCAGGATGGGCTGAAAGAGTCCGCCGAGCAGTATGTGTTGTTGAAGGATGACTATCTGTTATCGTGATAGTTGAGTATCGCCTCTACCTGCTCTTGTAGTTGTGGCAGGTACTGGCGGTCCCCTCGTCCAACGCGACCCGTTTCAGCGGAAATGCGCTCAAAGTCTATGTAACGGACAAAGTTAATGTAATCCGTAGAGTGCTGATTAAGATTCTCCCACTCACCACTAAAGCGAGGGGCACTCGAGACCTCATGCTGCAGAATGGAGAGAGACTGATCCAGCAGTTCCGGATCAAAATGGTTTCCCCTGTCCTTTTCCAGCCTCACCATACACTCATCCAGTGCGATCGCCACCTCATAGGGACGGGGGTTCACGATGGCACTGATCGCATCAGTTATCGCCAGTAGCCGCCCCAGCAGAGAGATCTCTTTACCCACCAAGCGGTCAGGATAACCACTACCATCATATTTTTCCTGGTGCTGCGCAGAAAAATCGGCCACCATATGGATCAGCTGGGGGTTGTGAAAATTCAACTCCGGATAGTTCAACCACCCCTTGACGATCAGACGGGACAGATTGGCATGAAGCTTCTGCAGATTAAACTCCTTATCCGTCAGCCCACGCTCCTGAATATAGATTTGGCGAAAAAAGGGTTTTCCAATATCATGCACCTTGGCGCATATTTTTAGCAGTTGAAGCCCCGCCACGGAGAGCGGAGTGCCCTCTTCATCCTCTTCCTGGAGAAACTGCACCGGGTCAATCTCATACACCGCACAGTCTTGCCTAAACTCCATCACCTGAGCCTCAGATAAGCGTAGCCGGTATCCAATCAGAGTACTAAAGCGAGCCACCTCCTGCACATGGAGCCGCATCAGAAAAATCATCTCACTCATCCCGATATCACCGAGGTGATCGAGTTGCAACAGGTCTTGTAGCACCTGTCGAGAGAGTAAATTCACTCTGCTTGTCTGCTTCTCTTTCATCTTATTCGGCCACTTCTGCTACAACGGTTGATAACCCCAAGATCATAACTATAGGATATATACGTCTCTCTGCGCCATCTGGATTCGGCAGATTGATTACGCTCCGCGTAGCACTTTGATCACCCGCCCAGTTTCAGGACGCACGCCTCGCCAGAGATAAAATGACTCTGCCGCCTGCTCCACCAGCATCCCCAGACCATCCAACACCTTGTCTGCACCATACTCGCGCCCCCACAGCATGAAAGGGGTCGGCTCTCTACTATACATCATATCGTAACAGGTGGCCCCCTCTGCAAGCAGATCAAACGGTAAGGGCGGTAGTTGACCCTGTAGACTGGCAGCGGTACCGTTGATCACCAAATCAAAGTGCTGTCCATCCAGCTCATCGTACCCCCCCCCATCGATATTGCCGTATTCCGCAAACAGTTCGGCCAAAGCCTCTGCCCTGGCAGCCGTTCGATTCGCAATGGTAAGCTGTAGTGGTCGTTCTGCCAACAAGGGTTCCAACACCCCACGAACCGCCCCTCCAGCCCCCAGCACCAAGACCTTTTTTTCCTTAATATCCAAATGGTTATTTTTGGTCAGATCTTGTAGCAGCCCCACCCCATCCGTATTGTCACCAAAACGGCTCCCATCCTCACGCAGCTCGATCGTATTGACCGCCCCGGCCAGTTCTGCCCGCGGTGAACGCTCATCGGCAGCCTCCCATGCCTCATGTTTATAAGGGACGGTGACATTAAGCCCTCGCCCCCCTGCCTGCTGAAATTGATTCACTACTGTGACAAAGGTGCCATGCTCCACCTTCAACTTTGTATAGCTCAGCTCCTCTCCGGTTTGCTCTGCAAACAGGGTATGGATCTGCGGTGATTTACTGTGTTCGATGGGATTGCCCACCACCATATAACGGTCACCCATAGTTCCCCCTTCCTCTAGTCCTCTTATGATCCCAGAATAGTACTAGGTTCTCTATTCTCGGACAGGCTCCTAGGATGCCCCTTGGAGCCAACGTGCCACATCCTTGGCATAGTAGGTGAGAATACCGTCCGCTCCGGCACGTTTACACCCCAGTAGTGCCTCCAGCACCACCGCCTCCTCAT
>JABHIC010000161.1 GCA_018671205.1 Gammaproteobacteria bacterium | reverse complement strand
GAGCGGTCAAACAGTGCCCCCTGAAGCGCCAACTCCTGGGTCACCCGATCCAGATAGGGGGGCGACTTTTTACGCTCCTTGGTCGCAATCTTGTTACAGCCACAGTAGAAGCAGACGGTGTCACAGAATGGAATATGGAAGTAGAGGGAGAGTGGACGCAGGGGCTCTTCCTGATGGGTCGCCTCTACCACCGCTCTGTAGTCTTGTGGAGTAAATCCATCGTGAAATTGAACCGCTGTTGGATAGGAGGTGTAGCGTGGCCCCGCCTTGTCATAGCGGCGAATCAACTCCATATCAAAAGTAAGTATCTGTTCCATTATAATTCTTTAGCTCCTTGCTCTACGACTCAACACCCATCAGATGGGCATGATTAATGACTTGTAGCAGATACTTAAAAGGGATAAAGGCCAATGGAAGTGGCTCTATGATCTGGATAAAGGCCAATGGAGCCCCCCCAAACTGGTGCGTTCCCTCTGCCACCTCCTGCTTCAACTTGTTCAGCTCTTCCTCAATCGGCCCAATCAGGTGGGCGGACTGCTGCATGTAGTCGCCATCGAACTCGATGGAGTAACGCATCTCCTCCACCTCGATCAATGCCTCATCAATCTGCCGTTTGAACTCATCCATGGTCTCAATCTGGATTACCATACTCATCGTCAATCTCTCACTTATTTTATCTATCCATCCGCTATAGTGGATGGGTTGAGTGCCCTACACCGCCCCTGCTCTACGCCGCTCCTGCTCTTGGTGAAACAGCGGTTGGTGGCTCACTAATGTATCATGGTCGATCACAAAAACACCGTGTCCACCCCGTTCAAAATCGACCCAGTTCCAGGGCAGCTGTGGAAAAATCTGCTCCAGTGCAACCTCACTATTCCCCACCTCGACAACCAGCACCCCATTCTCTTCCAGATAGGTGGGAGCTTCCAGTAAAATCTGTACCACCAGATCTAAACCATCGCTCCCGGCCTCCAGCCCCATTCGTGGTTCCGCATGGTACTCTGCCGGCATTGCCTGCAGATCCTGCTGGTCGACATAAGGAGGGTTGGTGACAATCAGCCCATACCTTCTGTTGCTCACTGCAGCAAAAAGATCCGACTGAATCAGTCGTACCTGCTCGGCCACACCAAAACGGTCCACATTGAGGGTTGCTACCGCTAATGCCTCGGCAGAGAGATCAACAGCATCCACAGTGGCCAGAGGGAACTCCTGGCTACATGCAATTGCAATACAACCACTTCCTGTTCCTATCTCAAGTATTGAGTTAATATTTCCAGGCTCTACCCAGGGGTAAAACTGCTGCTCAATCAACTCCGCAATCGGAGAGCGGGGAATCAGTACCCGCTCATCGACATAGAACGGTAGCCCGGCAAATAGTGACTCATGGGTCAGATAGGGTAGTGGAATACGGGCCTCTATCCGCAACCTGAATTGTTCAATCAGGCAGCGGCGCTCTGCCATAAGCAGCTGCCCCTGCAGCAGGCGATCCGGGGTATCCTGTGGCAAATTGAGAGAGCCCAGCACCAACCGAATCGACTCATCAATTGCGTTGTCGGTCCCATGACCAAAATAGAGCGCCCCGTTAGCCTCTGCTCGCCCCATGACAGAAGCCCCCCAGCGGATATAGTCCGTTGGGGTAGCTAACAGCGTTTCAACTGTAGTGGAATCGATCAAACCAGCTTGCTGGAAGGAGGTGTGTCTACGATCCCTGCGCCTCAACCTGCTTACGTACCTCTGCCATATCCAGCTCTGTCGCCTTGGCAAGCAGATCCCTCAACCCCTCAGCCGGAACCATACCGGGCTGAGAAAAGATCACAATCTGTTCGCGAAAGATCATCAGGGTAGGGATAGAGCGAATCTGGAAATGGGCGGAAAGATCCTGTTGATCCTCCGTATTCACCTTGGCAAAAACTACCCCCTCAATCTCCTCAGAGACCGCTTCGTAGATCGGAGCAAAACTTTTACAGGGGCCACACCAGGGGGCCCAGAAATCAACCACGACAATATCATTCCCATTGACGGTCTCTTCAAAGTTTTTGTTATCCAGCTCAACTGTACTCATAATTCACTATCCTTTTTCATTAACTCTATTACGGTTGTGACACGCTACTCTATGAATAGTTTCATAAGTTCCCTCATAGCGATTCCGGGGCCGTTGATAGCCAGGGATGGCTATCGTCGAGCGCACATGGATGTTTTACAGCGTGTCCTAGAGACGTTATGAGGGAATTTATGAGACGCTTGATATCTATTCTATCACTCTCTCTGCTCAGGGAGATACCCACCTAGGCTGATAGGTAATAAAAGACAAACCGTCCCTGCTCAATATCTATCTTCAGCTCTGCTCCGTGGTTGATACCAAAATCGACATAACCGGGAATTGCACTCTCTTCATGACACTCTGAGGCATGTTGAGGGGATTCAAAGTCCCGATCACGATCATACCAGGAGAGCAGCATAACCATCTCCAGTCGCCTCTCGGCCTCACCATCCGCAACCTTTTTTGCGGCATTGAAATCTGCCAACGGCACCTCTGGAGAGAGTTCCACCGTTGGCGGCTCTTGCAGAGGGGCTCTTGGGGTGGCCGGGCACGCCCCCCCTTGCTCTGTCGAAGAGGGGGAAATCAGTGCCCCCTCGATCTGCTTGATATTCATTAAATCAGCCATCTCTCGTTTCTCCTGTAACGGTTCTGAAGAGTCAAAGGCGGAGGGCAGCAGGCGCCACGGCACCAACTTGGCCACTAGCGGGAGCAGCAGAGCCCCTCCCGGCAACATAAAGATACCAAAAGCTGGAATGGTACGGGCCAAATCCTTCGCCTGTTCAACCGCCTCCTGCCGCTCCTGTTCGCTGGTCTGTTGCCCCAATGAAAACTTATGCAGGGTCTTTAGCATCGCCCCCGTCTCCTGCACCTCTATCCAGCTCTTGACACTGACATCCCTGAACAACGCAATGACGCGCTCCGGATCGCGAATTTTCTCCGCAGTCAGGCGTAACACCTCGCGGGTTTTGGTAAGCGTCACCTCTTTTTCGGGCGGAAAATTTTGACGCTCTCTGACTCCAGCCGTGGCCCCTCAATCAGATCAATACAGTAAGGAATGGCCGGAAACAGCTCATCCAGCGTCTCCGCAATGGCAGAGGGTTTACCCGGCAGGTTGACGATCAGACACTTTCCCCGAATCCCTGCCGTTTGACGAGAGAGAATCGCGGTGGGTACATATTTAAGCGAGATCTGACGCATTAACTCACCAAAACCGGGCATCATCTTCTCGCAGACCGCCTCGGTTGCCTCAGGGGTTACATCACGGGGAGCCGGTCCGGTTCCCCCAGTGGTGACAATCAGACAACACCCCTCCTCATCCACCAACTGTGTCAGGGTCTCCTCAATCACCGGCTGATCATCCGTAACCACTCGGGCAACCGGTTCCCAGGGAGAAGAGAGTGCTTTGCTGATCCACTCCCGCAATGCCGGACCACCAAGATCCTCATATTCACCACGACTGGCACGATCCGAGACCGTTACCACGCCAATTTTTGCAACTTCACTCACTGCTGATCACTCCTTGAACCAAAATGGATGGTGGATTCTATAACAGGGTCGCTCTAAAGTTCTATCCTCCAGACAACCCCCCGACTCTTTATTTACGCCTAAGCGGGAATTCCAGGTTAAACCTAAAATCCTCAGTTGGATCACGAAAGTCCCCGCAAGCTCTTGACGCACCTAGCAAAACAGAAAAAACTCTCATCACCAACAAGGTGACCACGATTTTTTCTATTCCACTATGCACGCCAATATCTTACTGGGCTTTTTCGCGCCCAACCGAGGATTCCAGGTTGAAAACAGCAAAACCGTCCCAATATCCTCTTTCTAATTCCACCCAACTCAGGGACAATCGGACAGTCCGCAGAGTCCACTGCAATAAGAGCCACCAATAAATCACTATGAGTAATGAATTTGAAGAGGATATGGATATTCTAAACGGAGAAATTGATGGTGAGATCGAGGTTGAGATTAAGCTCTCTCCCTCCTCTGATCTGGCTCTGCCAGCGGATAACCTCCCCCACCAGGTCTACCTCCTGCCGCTCTCTGAGCGTCCTTTCTTCCCCGCTCAGACTCAGCCACTACTCATGAACGGTGAGCCATGGATGAAGACGGTGCGCAAGATCGGAGATACGGATCAGCATATGGTGGGGCTATTTATGACTCAGCCCCATGAGGCCGACTTTGCAACCCCGGATGAGTATTTCGAGGTGGGCACCATCGCACGGATGCACCATCCGATGAAACAGGATGGCAAGATCCAGTTCATTGCAGAGGGGATGCAGCGGGCTCGCATCACCCGCTGGATATCAGATACCCCGCCCTATCGCGTCGAGGTAGAGTATCTGAAGCAGACCAGCCCCAGGAAGAAGAGCGAGACCAAGGCCTACGCGATGGCCATCATCAATACCCTGCGTGAGCTGATCCCTCTCAACCCCCTCTATGGTGAGGAGCTACGCTTTTTCCTGGATCGCTTCAGTCCAAATGAGCCCTCGGCACTGACCGATTTTGCGGCCAGCCTCACCACAGCCACGGCCGAGGAGCTGCAAAAGGTACTGGAGACACTCAATATTCGCCGCCGGATGCAGCAGGTCCTGCAACTACTGAAAAAGGATCTGGAGGTTGCCAAGCTACAGAGCAAAATCCGCGATAGCGTTGAGGACAAGATGGATGAGCAGCAGCGTAAATTCTTCCTCAAGGAGCAGCTCAGAGTCATCCAGAAAGAGCTGGGGATTGCCAAGGATGATCGCACCGCCGACCGGGACCGTTTTGTCGAGCGGATGGAGAAGCTAACCATCCCCAAGCCTGCACTGAAAAAGATTGATGAGGAGATGGATAAGCTGGGTATGCTAGAGACCGGCTCCCCGGAGTATGCGGTCACCCGCAACTACCTCGACCAGATCACCGCCCTTCCCTGGGGTGTCCACTCCAAGGATAAGCTGGATCTGCGCCGTGCACGCAAAATTCTGGATCAGGATCATGACAGTCTGGAGGATGTCAAAGATCGCATTATCGAGTTTCTTGCGGTGGGCAAACTCCGAGGGGAGGTCAATGGCTCTATTCTACTGCTGGTGGGGCCACCTGGGGTCGGTAAGACCTCAATTGGCAAGTCGGTAGCCGATGCACTGGGGCGCAAATTTTATCGCCTCTCCGTTGGTGGGATGCGCGATGAGGCAGAGATTAAGGGACACCGTCGTACCTATATCGGTGCCATGCCGGGCAAGTTTATCCAGGCCATCCGTGAGGCTGAGACCCAAAACCCGATTATCATGCTGGATGAGATCGACAAGATTGGGGCCTCCTACCACGGTGATCCCGCCTCTGCCCTGCTGGAGGTGCTGGATCCTGAGCAGAATGTGGAGTTTCTTGACCACTATCTGGATACCCGTTTTGACCTCTCCAAGGTACTCTTTATCTGTACCGCCAACCAGCTCGACACCATCCCCAGCCCACTGCTCGACCGGATGGAGACGATTCGACTCTCTGGCTATATTACTCAGGAGAAGGTCGAGATTGCCAAACATCACCTCTGGCCTCGTCAGATGGAGCGTAGCGGTATCAAGTTGAGCCAGATCAAAATCAGTAATGCCGCACTACGCACAGTTGTTGAGGGCTATGCCCGTGAATCGGGGGTGCGCAGCCTAGAGAAACAGCTGGGGCGTATCATCCGCAAGATTGCGGTGAAGATTGTGAACGGTAAAAAAGGGCCCTTCAAGGTCAATATCAAGGATGTCACCGAATTTCTCGGACAACCCATTTTTACCAGCGAGAAACCCTACCGGGGCGTTGGTGTCGTCACCGGTCTTGCCTGGACCGCAATGGGAGGGGCGACGCTCTCCATTGAGGCCACCAAGGTACACTCCGACAGCCGTGGTTTCAAACTGACCGGGCAACTGGGAGATGTGATGCAGGAGTCCGCCTCCATCGCCTACAGCTACATCAGCTCTCACCTAGATCAATATGGCGCCAAGACGGACTACTTTAACAAGAGCCATGTTCACCTCCATGTCCCTGATGGCGCCACCCCGAAAGATGGCCCCAGTGCCGGCATCACCATTGGGATCGCCCTGCTCTCACTGGCACGCAACCGCAGGATCAGCCGTCCTCTGGCAATGACCGGAGAGCTGACGCTGACCGGACGGGTACTGCCGATTGGTGGGGTACGCGAGAAGACCATTGCCGCTCGCCGCCAGAACATCAAAGAGTTGATTTTTCCTGCTGAAAACAGGAAAGATTTCGATGAGTTACCGGAGTATATCCGTGAGGGGATCAGCCCCCATTTTGTGGGCCACTTTGATGAGGTAGCGGAGATTATCTTCCCTCTCAAGACGACTCAATCCTGACCCTCGCCTCATGAGCCTACTTCAACTCTGTGATATCCAACTCGCCTATGGCGACCTGCCCCTACTCACAAATGCCAATCTGGTTATAGAGAAGGGGGAGCGGCTCTGTCTGGTTGGACGTAACGGCACAGGAAAATCAACCCTTCTCAAGGTGATTGCCGGTGAGGTCATTCCAGAGGATGGCAAGATCGAACGGGGTTCTACCCGCATCTCCCGACTGAAGCAGGAGGTTCCTCGTGATACCTCTGGCACAATCTATGATGTAGCGGCTCAGGGGGTCGGCGAGGTGGGAGAGCTAGTTGCTGAATACCACCACATCTCCATGCAACTGGCGACGGATAGCAGTGATGCTGTTCTAAACCGGATGGCCTCCGTGCAGCAGAAAATCGAGGCCGCTGATGGCTGGTCGATCCAGCAACAAATTGAGACCACCCTATCCAAAATGGGGCTCGACCCGGAGGAGGAGTTTTCCAACCTCTCCGGAGGGATGAAGCGGCGCGTACTACTGGCTCAGGCCCTGGTACAGAACCCCGACCTGCTCCTGCTGGACGAACCCACCAACCACCTCGACATTGAATCCATCCAGTGGCTGGAGGGGTTTCTGCTCAACAACCAGACCACTCTCCTCTTCATCACCCATGACCGTCAGTTTCTGCGCCGTCTTGCCACCCGCATTATTGAGCTTGATCGTGGCACCCTGAGTGACTGGCCGGGAAATTATGATACTTATCTACAACAGAAAGAGAAGATGCTGGAGGAGGAGGCACGCAACAATGCGCTCTTCGATAAAAAGCTGGCGCAGGAGGAGGTATGGATACGTCAGGGTATCAAGGCAAGACGTACCCGTAACGAGGGGCGCGTCCGTGCCCTGAAAAAAATGCGTGATGAGCGGAGTAAGCGGAGAAATCGTAGCGGAAATGTGCAGATGAGCAGCCAACAGAGCGAAAGCTCCGGCAAGAAGGTGATCCGTGCCAAAGAGCTCAGCCACAGCTATGAAAACCTCTCTCTGGTACGTGACCTCTCCATCGAGATTCAGCGTGGGGATCGTATCGGCATCATCGGCCCCAACGGGGTCGGCAAGAGCACTCTGCTGCGTATTCTGCTGGGTGAAACCGTCCCTAACCAGGGGAGTGTTACACACGGGACCCGCCTGCAGATCGCCTACTTTGATCAACTCCGCAACCAGCTCCGAGAGAATCACTCGGTACAGGACAACGTTGCCGATGGGAGTGACAACATCACCCTGAATGGTAAAACAAAACATATCATTAGCTATCTGCAGGATTTTCTCTTCTCGCCACAACAGGCACGCAGCCCGGTCAGTACCCTCTCCGGTGGAGAGCGTAACCGCCTGCTCCTGGCCCGGCTCTTCTCCAAACCTGCCAATCTGCTGGTGATGGATGAGCCAACCAATGACCTCGATGTGGAGACCCTGGAGCTGCTCGAGGAGCTGTTACTCAATTATGAGGGAACCCTGCTCTTGGTGAGCCATGACCGCGCCTTTCTCGACAACGTTGTGACCAGTACGCTGGTATTTGAGGGGGATGGGGTGATCCGGGAGTATGTAGGGGGTTACAATGACTGGTTACGGCAGAGAGATGCCTCTATCTCTGCACCTGCCCAGACCAGCCAGGAGAGGGATACCTCCCCCCTCGCCTCAGAGAGGCCTAGCACAAACAAAAAACTAAGCTATAAAGAGCGACTGGAGCTGGAGAGCCTTCCCCAGGAGATTGAACGACTTGAGAACGAGCAGCAGAGGCTGCAACAGAAGTTGACCGATCCAACCCTCTATCAACAGGGGGGGGATGAACCCTCCGACACAACAGAGCAGCTCAAGCGCATTGAAAATACACTTGGAAAATCCTATGCCCGCTGGGAGAGGTTGGAAGATAGTGAACATGGATAACTCAGCCGAGCATCGACTGGATGCGCTGGAGAGCCGTCTCACCTTTCAGGAGGATCATATCCAGCAGCTCAATGATATTATTACCAAACTGCAGCTAGAGGTGATGAGACTGAGTGAGCGGGTGAGCCACTCCGAGCAACGGCTACAGGAGGTGACCCCCTCACTATTGAGG
>JABHIC010000160.1 GCA_018671205.1 Gammaproteobacteria bacterium | reverse complement strand
TAGAAGGTGATGATTGTGCCCCCTTTAGCGCCATGCTTATGACTAAGAACCCCGCCAACCTTCCCGAAGGGAGTCTGTTTTCAGCTCGTCAGGCGCGGGGTTCACCTTTTCTGACTCAGCGTAGCTAGACATCACCCTCTCATTGATCTATATTAAGGGTGTCCGAGTCAGAGGGGAAGGGTGAGATCCCCGACAGAGCATCATGACTCTGACCCCTCTGGTGCGGAGCTTTTCTATATTACAAGATTTGAACCTCAGATGGCCCTGAGCCCCTTTCATTGGGGGTACGATTTGGGTGCCCACCTGGGGTTCCTTTATTTCTGGAGTGGTTTGGTCTACAATATACCCATCTGAAGTGGTTGTCCCCTCGTGCATCGCTCTGGGCGGTACTGATGACTGGGGTGTCATGGTGGTTTGACCTAGTGAAGCATCACCCAGCCACTTTGGAAACTTTAAATGCTCTTCTGCATGACTCTATACCGCATCAAACAGTACCTACAGAGCTTTCGGGCAAGCAAAGGGCAATGCCTTACGCCTAATGTTTTTCATGAGACCGTTACCAGCAAATCAAACCATCAGGACGACTGGGAGCACGACTTCTTCCACAACTTCTACTGCATCAAGACCAAGAACCGGAGCTTTACAGGCATTATCAAAAGGGACTGACCGCCCTTTACTCCATCCCCTCTCTCAACACGCTAACCAACAACTCAGTTGCCTGCTCCTGTACACCTGGCCGCTTCTCTTCTCTTGGCCCTGCAACATTGAGCACAGCAGGGTGCACATCTAGCAGCCACTCACGAACACGCTCCACAGCCTGATCGTCCTCCAGCTGCACCACCAGATGCGGTTTACCCTGCCCCTCTGCATACTTAACCGTTAGCTCAGTACCACCCTCTAACTCACCAGCATTGATTATCAACGTAGCATCACTATCACGCACGTTCCACCCAGTGCGGACAGAGTAGCTCCGTGCCTTGGTCTCTTTGAGCGTGTTGTACCTCTCGGGCATGACCCCATCACTCGCTCTACGCCCAGCAGGGCACCACCCACCAGTAGCAATACCCAGCTCCATAGCCGCATCTAATCCGGCACGGTCAACGCCTGTCTGGGCTCCTGACACTATCTTCTTAATCATTGGTCATCTGCTGTGTGGGGTGGCCTATATTAGAGACAAGATCAATTTGCTCCTGTGCGCTCGCGTCCTCTGCTCTGGTTTTGATGGCAGATGTGTCGGCAAATGGAGCTTGATTACCAGAGTCAATGTCGCGATTGTCGCGCCGTGACCAATAGTAGATCGGTTTTATCTACCTACACCCCACCAAATCACCCGATGCGGCTACACAGTAAAGAGGGCTCCAGCTTCCATGTACAGACCCATACGCCAGGTGGCCGCTTCACTGTCGTTACAGCCAAGAAGATCGTACGCAGCTGGTCTACTGTAGACGGGCCTGTTAAGTGGCTGCACTCTATGGGGCTGGGGATATGGCAACTGGAGGGCTGTCACGACAACGAACCACCCAGATAGAGTGTTACCCCCCTACCTGAGCAGTGTAAATACTGCAGCTACTGAGCAGGGAAGTTGCCGAACATGATGTCTGGGAAGTCATGGCTTCTCTGCTGGGCTGAGTCGGTAGCGTGGATGTTGAACTGTCCTGGCTGATCCCCCCATAACGTGTTGAGAGTAGCTGTACCAAACGCATTTCTCTGGAAGGTGTAGGTCATTTTGTAAACACTGTCGCCATTACTCAAGGTGCCGGCATCACTCATTGATAACTCAAACTGACTCTGATTCTGCGTTAATGTGACAGTATCTAGAGGCAATGCCCCATCTCGAACCACTGCAATAACATCAAAATTACTGTCGGTAAAGTCTATCTTTGATGGAGTAAACCCTGCCATAACCACCTGTGGCCCTAGCCGCTTAGTAGTGTTGTAGCTGATCTCTGTGGCGGGTTGGGTATTGGCTACCTGTAGTGTATTGTCACCAAACATCAGGTTAGGGAACTGGTGTGACCGCTGTTCAGCAGAATCATAAGCGATGATGTTGTACTGATTATCCTCCTGTCCCCATGCGGAAGGCATCACCAGATCACCAAAGGTATTTCTGGCAAAGGTAAATGTGGTTTTGTAGACCTCATCCCCGTTCTCCAGTACCCCTGCGGGTTCCATCTGTAACGCAAAGGCGTGCGTTGCAGAGTCTCTGAAGGTTACTCGGTCAATCGGAAGAATGCCTGGACGAACGATAGCTAGGATATCAAACTCAGTATCGCCGTAGTCTACTTGGGTAGGGGAGATGCCAGCTGACACCACCTGTGGTGATAACCTAGCGGTAGTGTCGTAGTTTGTTGTGTAGGAAGCAGAAACTACTACCTCATTTATGGATGTAGATGTGTCTCCATTACTACTGGTGACAGTGAGAGTGATTGTGTTTTCTCCACTAGGCAGAGTGAAATCATGTGTGATTCCTGATCCTGTTTGACCATCTGAAAGCTCCCAGTTATACCCTATAATTGAGCCAATGCCGTGCATTGATCCACTTGCATCTACCTCAACAGTAAGTGGAGCTGCTCCTGTGGGTGGTGTTACAGTAAATGATGCTGCTAACGGTTCTACTACAGTAATATTGGTTGTGTTTGAATTTGTAGCTTGACGACTATCACCTACTGTTAGAGTGATAATATAGTCACCGGCCGCCTCAAAGGTCATATTTGAAGTGGCTCCAGTAGTATTATGTCCACCAGTACTGCTCCAAGAATATGAAGAAAGCATGCCTCCTGTTGGACTTGAAGCAGATCCATTCAGCATAACGACTAATGGTGTACTGCCCAATACTGGGGTTGCAGTAAAAGATGCAACAGGTAATTGATATTCTGGCTCTGTGACCGTGACTCTAGTAGATGTGGTTCCCCATGCGCCAGCATCGTCTTGTACTCTGAGGT
>JABHIC010000159.1 GCA_018671205.1 Gammaproteobacteria bacterium | reverse complement strand
TTGGGGATTCCATAGAGAATGTTCATAAGACATAAGATACCATAGACCCATGCATATCCATATCCTCGGTATCTGTGGAACCTTTATGGGCGGTGTTGCACTGCTGGCGCGATCGGCAGGCCATACCGTCTCGGGTTCCGATCTGAATGTCTACCCCCCGATGAGCACCCAGCTGGAGGAGGCGGGGATTGTTCTGCAGCAGGGGTATGAGCCCGACCACCTCAAGCCCTCTCCCGATATCGTGGTGATTGGTAATGCACTGAGCCGGGGTAACCCAGCAGTGGAGTATGTACTGGCAGAGGGGCTTCCCTATAGCTCTGGCCCAGAGTGGCTAGCGCAGCATGTGCTACAGGAGCGCTGGGTGCTGGCCGTTTCCGGAACCCACGGCAAGACCAGCAGCGCCAGTATGCTGGCATGGATTCTGGAATATGCCGGGATGAGTCCCGGTTTTCTGATCGGGGGGGTTCCGCACAATTTTGGGCTCTCCGCCCGTCTGGGTGACTCGCCGTTCTTTGTGGTCGAGGCCGATGAGTATGACACCGCCTTTTTTGACAAGCGCTCCAAATTTGTCCACTACCATCCACGAACGCTGGTGATCAATAATCTGGAGTTTGATCATGCCGATATCTTTGCTGATCTGGCTGCGATTCAGCGCCAGTTTCACCATCTGGTACGTACCGTGCCGAACAATGGGCTGATCATCTATCCGTGGGATGATGAGGCGGTTGGGCAGACCCTGGAGATGGGTTGCTGGAGCCCGACAGAGACGATCGGTGGTGATTGGGATGCGATACGGGATGATGCCGCCTGGAGCCGCTTTCTGGTCTCTGTCGGTGGAACGCCAGTCGAAGAGGTTAACTGGAAGTTGACCGGATACCACAACCGTTGTAATGCCCTGGGGGCGATTGCGGCGGCTCGTCACGCAGGGGTTCCCGCCCACCATGCCATCGCCGCACTCTCAGAATTCAAGGGGGTACGTCGTCGTATGGAGCTGTGTGGTGAGGTCAATGGGGTGACACTCTATGATGATTTTGCCCACCATCCGAGTGCCATTCAATCCACCCTTGAGGGGCTACGCAATCAGGTAGGGGAGGCGCGGATTCTTGCCATTATGGAGCCTCGCTCCAACACCATGCGTATGGGGGTACACCAACAGACACTGGCAGACGCTTTTGCCCAAGCGGATGCGGTGATTCTGCTGGACGGCGAACTGGATTGGGATCTACAGGCGGCGATGGCCAAAGCCCCACCAGCCACAACGCTGCTGAATTCTGTCGATGAGATTGTCCGGGCCAGTGTGGCATGGAGCCAACCCGGAGACCACCTGGTGGTGATGAGTAATGGTGGTTTTGGTGGTATCCACCAAAAAATATTAGAGCAGCTTGGCAATGTCTAGCCCGGAGCCATCCTCAGACTCAACCCGCTGGAGCCGTCAGCAGACCATCACTCTGGCGGTGACCGGAGCCTCGGGTAGCCGCTATGCGCTGCGCCTACTGGAGCAGCTACTGGCGGCAGATCAGCGGGTCTGGATGATGTTTTCCGATGCCGCCCGTCAGGTGATGGAGATGGAGGTGGGGCTCAAACTCCCTACCGAAACGGCTGCTGCAGCGCAGCAGTTGGCGACCCGCTATCAGGCGCAGGCGGGACAGCTCACTCTGTTTGGCGAGAGAGAGTGGCTTGCCCCGGTCGCCAGCGGTAGTGGGACGCCGCGCGCGATGGTGGTCTGCCCCTGTTCGATGGGAACCCTCTCGGCCATCGCCCACGGCAGCAGTGATAACCTGTTGGAGCGGGCCGCCGATGTGATGATCAAGGAGCGCCGACAGTTGATCCTGGTGCCGAGGGAGACCCCCTACTCTACCCTCCACCTGGAGAATATGTTGAGGCTGTCGCAACAGGGGGTGATGCTGCTACCCGCTAACCCCGGTCTCTATCAGAACCCTACCTCAGTGGCGGATCTGGTCGATTTTGTGGTGGCCCGTATTCTTGATCAGCTCAATATCAGACAGCGGCTGATTCCCGAGTGGGGTATTGAGGAGAGTTGATCAAGAGCTGCTCTCAAGCTGGAACTCTCTCAAGCTGGAACTCTCTGAATGCGTGAAATTGAGGAAAAAATAGCCGGCATCGTAAATCGTGTGACCTATCACAACGAGGTGAGCGGCTGGTCGGTGTTGCGGGTAAGCCCCTTCAACCGTTCGGAGCAGCAGGTAACCGTCACCGTCCACCAGACCAAGGTGTTTGCGGGCGCTACCATGGAGTTTTCCGGGCAGTGGTCGGACCACCCTAAATTTGGCAGGCAGTTCAGGGCTGACCGCGCGACAGAGAAAAAACCGGCCACAGCGGCTGCACTGGAAAAGTATCTGGGCTCAGGGCTGATCAAGGGGGTTGGCCCCAAGACCGCCAAGAGCATTGTGAAACATTTCGCGGCGGATACCCTCAGTGTCTTTGATGGAGCCATTGAACGACTGGTTGAGGTGCCCGGAATTGCCACCAAGAAACTCCGCCGTATTGAGAAGGCGTGGAGTGAACATAAGGCGATCCGTGAGGTGATGATGTTTCTGCAGGGGCATGGGATCTCTACGCTGTTTGCTGTACGTATCTACAAAGCATATGGTGATGGTGCCATTCAAAAGGTCACCGAGGACCCTTATCGATTGGCATTGGAGTTTTTCGGTATCGGCTTCTTCTCTGCCGACAAGGTGGCACTTTCGATTGGGCTGGCGAAGGATAGTCCGCAACGGATTATCGCGGCCATCCGTCACCTGCTGGCGGCGAGTCGAGAACAGGGACACTGCTACCTCACCGCTGGCCAGATTCAGCAACAGGTCAATGAGCTGTTGGAGATGGATTTTGCCCCGCTGCTGGACCACTATCTACAGCTTATGGAGCAGGAGAACCATCTGCGCCTGCGTACGCTTTATGATGAGTCGTCCACGGAAAAAACGCCGCAGCGTTGTTACTACTCCAAGAGTCTCTACTATGATGAAGAGAGTGTGGCAGAGAGGATTGGCGAGATGGCCGCTCCGCTTGAGGTGGATGGCGAACGGGTATCCCGCTGGGTTGGGAGATATTGTCAGGCCCAGTCGATTAACCTCAGTAGTGAGCAGGCCCGTTCAGTAGCTGAGGTGGTTCGACACCCCTTCTCGATTCTCACGGGTGGGCCGGGGTGTGGCAAGACCACCACCACCCTGGTGATTGTGCGCCTGTTGGAGGCGATGGGGCGGCGGGTACTGCTTGCTGCACCCACCGGTCGGGCCGCACAGAGAATGGGAGAGGTGATCGGTCGAGAG
Organism: Gammaproteobacteria bacterium; assembly: GCA_018671205.1. Classification (GTDB taxonomy): domain Bacteria; phylum Pseudomonadota; class Gammaproteobacteria; genus Thiopontia. Next base: position 4,139 of record JABHIC010000159.1, on the reverse strand, counting down.
GCGAAGACGTTGCACCGGCTGCTGGAGTGGAAGATGGGGCAGTTCAATAAGAACGAAGAGGCCCCGCTGGAGGCGGATTTCCTGATCGTGGATGAGTGTTCCATGCTCGATGTCAGTATGAGTGCCTCGCTGTTAAAGGCGACACCAGATCACTGTCAGCTACTCTTTATCGGCGATCCAGACCAGCTCCCCTCGGTTGGGGCAGGTAATGTTCTGCGTGATACGATCCACTCTGGTGTGGTTCCGGTGTTTCGTCTGACTGAGGTATTCCGGCAGGCGAGGGAGTCGCTGATTATAGCCTCCGCCCACCAGATCAACCGGGGTGAGGTGCCGTTCATCACCTCGCCGTTTAAAAAACCGGAGAGCTGGAGAGAGGAGGATTGCCTCTTTATCGACTCCGATGAGGCGACTCAGGAGCAGATTCGTTTCGTCACTCGGGTAAAGCAGAGTCTCGGCTGGCAGCAAGATCAGCTTGAGGCGCTCTCAGGGGGTAGCCCCTATACCTTCCGGGTAGAGGAGCCGCTCACCCCCTATCAGGTCGAGTTTGAGGTGCCTGGAAAATTCCAGCATGTGAAGCTGCAGGAGGTTGCGGCGGCGTATGGAGCGATAGATGAGTTGAAGGCGGTAGTGAAAAAGATACATCCCTGGTCTTCACTCCACTACGGCCTCTCGGCGGTGGATGTGGTGGTGAAACTCTATCGGGAGTGGATTCCAAAATACCAGGGGGAGGGGAGTGAGATTCAGATCCTCTCACCGATGACCCGGGGCACACTCGGTACCACCCACCTCAATCGGGTGGTCCAGCAGGCGGTTAACCCACCGGCCACAGACAGACCGCAAATCAAGCTGGGGGAGAGAATTTTTCGGTTGGGAGATCGGGTCATACACCGCCGCAACAACTATGAGCTGGAGGTTTTTAATGGAGATATCGGTACCATCCAGCAGATCAACAGCGAGAGCCTTACCATGACCATCTGCTTTCTTCCTGACCAGCGCGAGGTGGCGTACCAAAAGGAGGATATCGTCGAGCTGGATCTCGCCTACGCCATCACCATCCACAAATCTCAGGGGAGTGAGTTCTCAGCAGTGATTATCCCGGTGCTCACCCAGCACTTCAAAATGCTCTACCGCAATCTGATCTATACCGGGCTGACCCGGGCAAAAAAACGGGCGGTCTTTGTCGGCACCCGCAGAGCAATGGCGATGGCGATTCGGCAGCAGGATACGCTACAGCGTCAGACCGCACTGGAGCCGCTGTTGCGATCGGCACAGAACGGTATAAAAGCCGCTGGAAATGAGGATAGGAAACCGCTGTGACCGTTCCGAATAGTACAATCGAGCTGCTAGCGCCTGGGGGAGATGTTGATGCGATAAAGGCCGCAATTGTTGCTGGTGCGGATGCGGTCTACTGTGGCCTGGATAGTTTTAATGCCAGAAATCGTGCGACAAATATCACTTTCGATGATCTGTATGGCGTGGTAAGGCTGGCTCATAATAGGGGCTGTAAAATATTTATAACCCTGAATATCATTATACTGGAGAGGGAAATTCCAGTACTTTTTACTCTACTGAACAGGCTGGTCAATACCGAAATTGATGGCGTTATTGTTCAGGATCTCGGGCTCTTTTATCTACTCAAGCGGTACTTTAAAAGCCTTGATGTGCATGCATCAACACAGATGACCACCCATAATGAGGGGCAGATATCCTTTTTAGGTAGGCTGGGAGTGAGTCGGGTTAATCTATCCAGAGAGCTTGATCTGGCTGAGATCAAACAGCTGTCTACTTTTGGACACAAACAGAATGTCCTGAATGAGGTGTTTGTGCATGGCTCAAACTGTATCGGTTTTTCCGGGCTCTGTTATATCAGTTCGGTCCATGGTGGAAACTCGGGGAATCGTGGTCGATGTAGTCAACCCTGTAGAGATCAATACAGAACCACACGTGTGGGTGTGGACTATCCACTGAATATGAAAGATAACTCCGCCTATTCTGACCTGAAGGGGCTGGTTGATGCCGGTGTTGATTCACTCAAGATTGAGGGGAGAATAAAAAAGTTTCACTACGTATACACCGTAGTCAATAGTTGGCGGAGGCAGATTAACGGTTTCTTTGAGTATGACAAGAAAAGCCATGATGGCTCTGATCTCTACAAGGTTTTTAATCGAGGCTTCTCCAATGGCTATTTGGCAGGGGATATCAATAAAAATATGTTCATTGATAATCCACGAGATAACTCGGTTAACTATTTTACGGAGAAAAAAGGGTTCTCGGAGAGTGAGGTTACGGAGGATGAGATACAGTCGATTAAGCAGGAGATTTATGATCTCAAGACAGAGATTATTAGAGAGGTTGATGAGAAGATCAAGGGTCTGAGTGTTGCAAAAATACCCCTGAAGATCCGGGTGACTGGAAAACTGAATAGCCATCTTAGCGTGGCTGTCGATACACCAGACGCCTCATTTAATGTGTATTCAGACAGTGCTCTTGTTGATGCAGAAAGCTACTGTATTGATAGAAAAAGCATCCAAAAAAGCCTTAAGAGCCTGGGTAGTGCGGAGTACCGGATTGACTCCCTAGATTTGGATGGTTTTCAGGATGATCTTTTTATCCCATTTAAAGAGCTGAACAGGATAAAAAACCGAATTTTAACTCGGTTAGCGGGTTCAAGAGCGCTTATTGATCCAGTTGAGAGGCCGGTCATTAAAAAGAGAGCTCTGTTGAAAACCAAGCCGGAGCTTTCTCTGTTGATCTCCGCTGAAAAAGAGCTGGTTTTTTATGAAAACAGCTCCGCCCAAATCCATTATCAGCTGCCGGAGTGCATGGGTGGAGAATATCAGAAGATGGTTGAGCTGTTTTCCAGCCATAAAAATTTGCTGCCCTGGTTTCCATCCATCCTGATTGGTGATGACTACACGGCTTCAGTGAGGTTTTTGGAACAGCTAAGGCCGGACCGGATTGTGACGAATAATACCGGAATAGCCTCTGCCGCCTATGAGAAGGGGATCGACTGGATTGCGGGCCCACAGCTGAATATCACGAACTCCTTTACTCTTTTATGTCTGAAAGAGGCGTTCAACTGTAGTGGTTCATTTGTCTCTAATGAGATCAATAAGATTCAAACTAAACAGCTTGCCAGTAGGGGTAATTTTACGCTCTATTATAGTATCTACCACCCGATCTTACTGCTAACCAGCAGGCAGTGTCTCTTTTATCAGACAACAGGCTGCGAAAAAGAGAGTATGGATGCGGCGTGTCTGACAGACTGCAAGAGAGCGGTATCCATTGTGAATCTCAAAGGGGACTCTTTTCTCATTGATAAGAGAAGAGGTGGGTACAACAGTATGTATAATAGTACCAACTTCCTGAATACGGATATTCTGACGGATCTTCCAGCAACGTTTAGCCGCATTTTTGTTGACCTGAGGGATATAAAAACCAAAACTAAAATAGCTGGAGATAAAGCTGAGCTTTTGCAGGCTTTTGAGGATCTTCTAGCGGGTCTGCCTGATGCCTCCCAGAGAGTAAAACAGATGATTCAACCCTCTACTCATCAGCAATACAAAAAAGGGCTCTGAGGATGCGTTCCACTACTACGATAATAGATAGAGCCTCGACGGTGACATCTCTGCTGACATTGATCAGAACCCACTGGGTGATACTCACATGGATCATCCTTATCACCATAACGGCATTATCTCTATGGCCACTGGATACCCTGCCCTCCGTTCCCGGTAGTGATAAGAGTCACCATCTCATCGCCTACGCGCTGTTAATCTTTCCTGTGGCGCTCCACTCTCCGAGGAGATGGTTGCTGTATGGGCTTGTTTTTATCTTATATAGTGGTGGGATAGAGCTGATACAGCCCTTTGTCAATCGATATGGTGAATGGCTCGATTGGGTAGCCAACATGGTGGGTGTGGTCTGCGGGGTCATGCTGGCGAGCCTGCTGCAGCGCATCTACCTATCAGCCAGTTATTCTCAGCGCTGAGCTATTCATATCATCACTATTTTATTGTCGCAGTTCGCTAGTCAAAACTATGCACTTTAGTGCAAGGCTTTAGCTGCTACACATTTATGGTAGTGTGGGGCTATGAAGGAGCAGAGACGAACAGGACATTCTGTGACGATATTGATGG
>JABHIC010000158.1 GCA_018671205.1 Gammaproteobacteria bacterium | reverse complement strand
TTCCGGCACTGCTGCTGTTGTTGCTCTGGAGTGGACTGGAGTCCTCGGTGATTACCTCACTCACTGTCTCGCAGCTGCCAGAGCAGGTACAGCAGCTGTCTGATGATGAGTTGGGGCTGCTGCTCAATGAGGTGGTCTACCTGGCTGAGTCGGGGCAGCCTATCGAGGAGCCGCTCAAGCAGATGGCGTCAAGCCACTATCTTGAGTTGCGGCAGTGGAATGGATGGGTCAAAACCATAGCCGTTTTTACTCTTGCGCTATTGGGGCTCTTTATCGCCCTCGCATGGATCAGACCCGAGCTGCGCGCCCGTAATCTGGTTGAGCAGGCGATTCGTGGGGTGATGATCACCTCTGCCTCAATTGCGGTTCTCACCACAATAGGCATCATCTTCTCGGTCGCCTTTGAGGCGATCCTGTTTTTCAAGGCGATCCCGGTGAGCGAGTTTGTCTTTGGTACCCACTGGAGTCCACAGCAGGCGATTCGAGAGGATCAGGTGGGCGGCTCGGGTAGCTTTGGTGCGCTACCACTGTTTGTCGGCACTCTTCTGGTCTCATTGATTGCCCTGACTATAGCGGTACCATTGGGATTGATGTCAGCGATCTATCTGTCGGAGTATGCCTCGATGCGCTTACGTACCGTTGCCAAACCGATGCTGGAAATTCTTGCCGGTATTCCTACCGTCGTTTACGGTTTCTTTGCGGCATTGACAGTAGCTCCGTGGATTCGAGAGGTGGGTGAATCAATGGGGTTGCAGCCCTCATCAGAGAGTGCTCTGGCGGCAGGATTGGTGATGGGGGTGATGATCATCCCCTTTGTCTCTTCACTGTCGGATGATGTGATCAATGCAGTACCACAGGCGATGCGGGATGGCTCCTATGCGATGGGTGCCACAAAATCAGAGACCATACGCCAGGTAGTGATTCCTGCGGCCCTTCCGGGGATCGTTGGTGGGGTTCTTCTGGCGGCCTCACGCGCGATTGGTGAGACCATGATTGTGGTGATGGCGGCGGGGCTCTCTGCCAACCTGACGTTGAACCCACTAGAGGCAGTGACAACCGTGACGGTACAGATGGTCACCCTGTTAACAGGGGATCAGGAGTTTGATAGCCCCAAAACATTGGCCGCTTTTGCGCTGGGGCTTGGGCTATTTATTACCACACTGTTACTTAATGTGATCTCGCTCCATGTGGTACGCAAATATCGAGAGCAGTATGAGTAGGAAAGAGAGGGTGAATAACAGTGCTACAATTCGAGCCAGTCTCCGTAAGCGTTACGCGAGAGAGCGCCGCTTTCGTCTGTTCGGTATCAGCTCGATTGTGGTGAGCTTTCTCTTTCTCTTGCTGCTATTGACCAACATCACCCTCAATGGTCTGCCTGCATTCCAGCAGAGCCATATCAAACTGGATGTCACCCTTGATGAGAGGCTGTTGGGGGTGAGCGTAGCCTCTCCATCTGATGCGCTGTATGCGGCCCCCTATAGTCGAGTGATCCGGCAGTCACTGAAGATGATGTTTCCCGGGGTAAAAGGGCGCAAACAGAAGCGTGCACTTAAAAAGTTGGTGAGTAGTAGCGCAGCCTACCAGTTACGTGATCAGGTGGTGGAAGAGCCACACCTGATCGGTACCACGCAGTCGCTCTGGTTTCTGGCCAAGGATGATGTCGATCTCTTTATGAAGGGAGAGATTGACCGCACTCTGCCGGAGAGTGAGCGTCGACTAAAAGATTTTCAGCTTGTCTGGATTGATCAACTTGTTACGGAGGAGCGATTAGAGAAGCGCTTCAACACCACCTTCTTCACGGCCGGAGATTCTCGTGAACCGGAGCAGGCGGGTATTCGTGGAGCCATTACTGGCTCACTGCTGACTATGCTGGTGACCATCATGCTCTCTTTTCCGATTGGTGTGGCAGCAGCGATCTATCTGGAGGAGTTTGCCCCTAAGGAGAATCGCTGGGTTGACTGGATTGAGATCAATATCAATAACCTCGCTGCAGTGCCATCAATTATTTTTGGTCTGCTGGGCCTCGCGATTTTTATTAACTTTTTTCAT
>JABHIC010000014.1 GCA_018671205.1 Gammaproteobacteria bacterium | reverse complement strand
GTGTACTGATCCGTCAGGATCTCAATGTACCGATCAAGGATGGCAAGGTGAGCAGTGCCAAACGTATTCAAGCCTCTCTGCCGACCATCGAGCACTGCATCAAGGCGGGGGCTCAAGTGATGTTGATGTCTCACCTGGGTCGCCCAACCGAGGGCGAACCTGCGGATGAGTTCTCACTGAAACCGGTTGCCGATTATCTGACCGAAGCACTAGGTAAAGAGGTGGCACTGGTTGCAGACTATCTTGACCATGCCCCTTCACTGGAGAGTGGTGATGTTGTGTTGCTGGAGAATGTCCGTTTCAATGTGGGTGAAAAGAAAAATGCGGATGATCTTTCAGCAAGCTACGCATCACTCTGTGATATTTATGTGATGGATGCTTTTGGTACCGCACACCGTGCACAGGCCTCCACTCACGGGGTGGCCAAGAGCGCACCGGTAGCTTGTGCCGGACCACTGCTGGCCGGTGAGCTGGATGCGCTGGGTAAGGCGCTGGATAATCCGGCACGTCCAATGGCTGCCATTGTGGGAGGCTCTAAAGTTTCAACCAAGCTAACCGTGTTGGAGTCCCTCTCCAGTGTGGTCGATCAGCTGATTCCCGGTGGTGGCATTGCCAACACCTTTATTGCCGCAGCGGGCCACAATGTGGGTAAGTCTCTGGTTGAAGAAGATCTTATTTCTGAGGCAAAGCGCCTGATGGAGGCTGCCAGGGCGAAGGGGGGAGAGATTCCTGTGCCAACCGATGTAGTGGTGGGCAGTGAGTTTTCCGACACTGCAGTAGCCACCGTGAAGCGGGTAGAGGACGTTACTGATGAGGATATGATTTTTGATATTGGCCCAGAGACCACCGCCCGTTTTGCAGAGATGATGAAAGCAGCGGGTACCGTAGTCTGGAACGGGCCGGTCGGTGTGTTCGAGTTTGATCAGTTTGGTGAGGGTACCCGGAATCTGGGGGAGGCAATCGCTGAATCCTCCGCATTTTCCATTGCAGGCGGGGGCGATACCCTGGCTGCGGTCGATAAATATGGCATCTCGGATCAGGTCTCTTACATCTCTACGGGCGGTGGTGCGTTTCTGGAGTTCCTGGAAGGGAAAAAACTGCCAGCCGTGGTGATGCTCGAAGAGCGTGCAAACGGCTAAGCGTCGCAGCATCCCCCCCAAATCACAGATTGGAAACGCCATGCTGAGACGTACAAAAATTGTTGCAACCCTCGGACCTGCCACCGACTCACCAGAGGCGATGGATCAGTTGATTGAGGCCGGTGTCGATGTGGTACGTCTCAATTTCTCTCACGGTAGTGAGGAGGAGCACCTTCGACGGGCGGAGAGTGTACGGAATCGTGCGCGAGCGCATGGCCGACAGGTAGGGGTCATTGCAGACCTGCAGGGACCTAAAATTCGGATTGGGCGGTTTGAGAATGGAAAAATTATCCTGGTAGAGGGGGATGAGTTCTGTCTGGACATGGAGCTTGATATTAATGGAGGGAATCAGACGACCGTTGGTACAACCTATCAATCCCTGCATGAGGATGTTTCACGGGGTGATTCTCTTATGCTGGATGATGGACGAGTCGCCCTCTGGGTTCGTAATATAGAGGGGAAGAAGGTTAACTGTCGGGTAACCTTGGGAGGGGTGCTCTCCAACAACAAGGGGATCAATCTCCAGGGTGGGGGACTCTCTGCCACGGCATTGACCGAAAAGGATCGCACTGATATCAAAATTGCGGCAAAGATGCAGGCCGACTATATTGCAATCTCTTTTGTCCGTAGTGGTAATGATGTGGTTGAGGCAAAAACCCTGCTGGAAGAGGCGGGCTGGGGACAGTGCGGGATTGTCTCAAAGATTGAGCGGGCTGAGGCCATCACCGCAGCGGATGATATTATTGCTGAATCGGACGGTATCATGATTGCGCGTGGCGATCTTGGGGTTGAGATTGGTGACGCCTCACTGCCGCCGGTTCAGAAGCGGCTGATCAAGCTGGCACGCTCAATGGATCGTTTTGCGATTACCGCAACACAGATGATGGAGAGCATGATTGAGAGCCCCGTCCCAACCCGTGCCGAGGTATTTGATGTGGCGAACGCGGTACTGGATGGTACCGATGCGGTGATGCTCTCTGGTGAGACCGCCGTGGGCAAGTACCCGGAAAAAGTGGTTGAGGCGATGGCCAATATCTGTCTGGAGGCGGAGCAACAACGGGCTGCCAAGGTCTCTGGGCATAGGATGAATGAACACTTTCGACGCCGTGATGAGGCGATAGCGATGGCCGCGATGTATACCGCAAATCATCTGGGGGTGAAGGCGATAGCCTCGCTGACAGAGTCAGGGGCAACTGCACTGATGATGTCACGCATTAGCTCGGGAATCCCTATCTTTGCGATGACCCGCAACCTGCATACTCGTCGCAAGGTGACCATCTTCCGGGGGGTCTATCCCGTCAGTTTTGATGTCACGGATAAGGATATTGGTGAGACCAACCAGGAGATGGTTGATGAGCTGGTGCGTAGAGGCGTGGTCCGTCCCAAGGATACCGTCATCCTGACGAAGGGTGATCTGGATGGTGTGGAGGGCGACACCAACACGATGAAGATCTGTCGGGTGTAAGAATTTTGTATTGTAACTATTTAGCAGCGGCTGGGAAATGGGCCAAAATCGGAACGAGTCCTGTTCCACCCCCTGCGGAATAGTGACCCCTATTTTTTTGTAAGATAACTGTAAGGAGAAAGTCTATGCTGATTTCAATGCGTCAATTGCTGGATCATGCTGCTGAGAATGGCTATGGAATGCCGGCGTTTAATGTCAACAATATGGAGCAGGTGCATGCCATCATGCAGGCTGCCGATGAGACCAACAGCCCTGTAATTATGCAGGGTTCTGCGGGTGCTCGCTCTTATGCTGGAGAGCCGTTTCTGCGTCACTTGATCTCGGCAGCGGTAGAGATGTATCCGCACATCCCTGTGGTGATGCATCAGGATCACGGCTCCGAGCCAGCGATCTGCCTACGTTCCATCCAGTCAGGTTTCACCTCTGTGATGATGGATGGCTCTCTGATGGCGGATGCCAAGACCCCATCGAGCTATGAATATAATGCTGATGTGACCAAAACAGTGGTTGATATGGCCCATGCGGGTGGTGTCTCTGTAGAGGGTGAGCTGGGTTGCCTTGGGTCACTGGAAACGGGAGAAATGGGAGAGGAAGACGGTCACGGTGCTGAGGGAAAACTGGATCTCGACCTGCTTCTGACTGACCCTGAAGAGGCCGCACAGTTTGTAAAAGATACCGGTGTAGACGCGTTGGCGATTGCCATTGGTACCTCACACGGTGCCTACAAATTCACTCAGGAGCCAACCGGAGAGATTCTGCGTATCGACCGCATTAAAGAGATCCATAAGCGGATTCCGAACACTCACCTGGTGATGCACGGCTCCTCCTCGGTACCGCAGGAGTGGCTGAAGACGATCAATGACTTCGGTGGTGATATGGGGCAGACCTACGGGGTGCCGGTTGAAGAGATTCAGGAAGGGATCAAGAGTGGAGTACGTAAGGTCAACATCGATACCGACCTGCGGATGGCCTCTACCGGCTCCGTCCGTCGTCATCTGATGGAAAATACCTCCAACTTCGATCCGCGCAAGTTCCTCAAGGAGGCTACTCTGGGGATGAAAGAGATCTGTAAGGCACGTTACCTCTCCTTTGGCTGTGAGGGGATGGCTAGCAAAATCAGCCCAGACTCTCTGGAGGTGATGTTTGCCCGTTATGGCTCCGGGGCGCTGGACCCCAAGGTCAACTAGGCTAATATCTAGATTGAGCAAAAAACCCGCGGCATCTGCTGCGGGTTTTTTGTCAATGGGGGCAGCAGTTACTGATTTCTTAGCTGTACAGTGGTGCGATAGATTTTACGTAGCCGGTAATCATTATAAGGGCCATGGGTGACTCCGAAAATCTCATAGCGGTTGCTATCTTCCTGTTGGCGAGCGGGCTGATCACTCTGCAGGAGCAGTCCGATATCAACCGTCCGTATCTGGCCCCAATCCGCCACCTGATCCCCATCCAGATAGCGATCAACGGATCGGTCTCCATCCAGATCCGCCCCAAAGCGGAACTGCAGGCCCCCTACCTGGCTGCTGAGTGTCTGTGGGGTCGGTGAGGCCCCGCCATTGCCATCACAGCGTAGACTATGGTCCACCAGGGCATAGAGGATCGAACGGGCGGATGATCCCGCGCAGTCATGGGCACCCTGGTAACGAATTGTGAGGCTATCACTACGGTTGTCGCCGCTGTTATTGGTCGCAGAGAGAGCCGTGCCAGAGAAACTGCCTGCCGGATAGCCTGCCCGGCGTAGCTCGGTAGTGAGAAACTGAAGGGCATGTCGTCCCTGTTCATGCAGAGAGAGCCACTGCTGTTGAACCTGGAAGCTCTCACGACCATCGACAAAGAGCTGGGTAGTGGCCAGTAGAATGGTGGCTCCCAGAGCAATAGAGACCAGTGTCTCAACCAGCGTGAACCCTGTAGGGTGGTGTCGGTCTGGAAAGGAGGCTCTCATGGTGGAGAGAAGTGTAGTGAATAGTGGGATGCCACCCTGTGATCCATCCACTCAAGGGTCACCTGATAGAGACCTTCCGAGGGGCTGGAGATGGAGCCCACCCCATGGGGAAGGAGCTGGCGGTTCTGTAGATTCCATTCGCGGAAATCATAGCGAGCCATTGCGGCGGGGTCACAGTGGGTGGCACTACAGTCGCTACCCGAGGGGGTTGCGGTGAGGCGTAGATACTCCCCATCCGCTACCCCTACCGGATTGGCACGGATGCGCTCTGCGAGACTTACGGCTTGCAGGGTGGCAAGGTCATGAAAGATGGCCCCCTGTGTAGTCTGTAGCGCATGCCCCGTTAACAGTGCGTATCCGAGTAGTGATGTGGTGAGCAGAAACAGGGCGATCAGGGTCTCAATCAGGGTGTAGCCACCCGCGTGCGCCGCAACCGTGGATTGGTTCAACTTGGGTAGTGATACTGTTATAGTGCGCACCTATGAATGAGTCCCTTTCCGGTTTTCTTCGCACCCTGTTAGGGAGTTTGAGAGATTTGCTCCCGATCATCCTGGTGATCGGATTCTTTCAGCTGGTTATTCTACAGCAGCCGATTCAGAATCTCTCCGAGATTGCGCTGGGGCTGTTTCTGGTGGTGCTGGGGCTTACCTTTTTTATCTATGGGCTGGAGATGGGGCTTTTCCCCATCGGCGCGGCGATGGCAGAGGCGCTGGCGCGAAAGGGTAGCCTCCCCTGGCTGATGGCCTTCTCCTTTCTGCTCGGTTTTGGCACTACCGTAGCAGAGCCCGCGCTGATCCTGGTATCGAGTGAGGCGGCAGAGGTGGCGGCAGCGGCCGGGCTGATTGGTAGTAGTGAGGCAGAGCAGCAGGGGTATGCCGATGGGCTCCGCTTTACCGTGGCCTTCTCCGTTGGGTTGGCTATCTTGCTCGGGGTGATTCGCATCCTCAAGGGGTGGCCGATTCAATATCTGATCATTGGCGGGTATATTGGCGTAGTGGTGATGACCCTGTTTGCACCGGATGAGATTATTGGTCTCGCCTACGATGCGGGAGGGGTGACCACCTCTACCGTGACCGTACCCCTGGTCACCGCACTGGGGGTGGGGCTGGCGAGCAGTATTCGCGGGCGCAACCCGATGACGGATGGTTTCGGGCTGATCGCGTTTGCCTCACTGACACCGATGATCTTTGTGATGGGCTACGGGATGGCCATATAAGATGGGTTTTCTGGCTGAATTCCAGCAATCACTAATCGCCACTGCGGGGGATATGCTCCCCATTCTGGTGATTATTTTCGGCTTCCAGCTGTTGGTCATCCGCCGGCAGATCCCCAATCTGAAGCGGGTGCTGATCGGGTTTTTTTATGTCTTACTGGGGCTCTCACTCTTTTTGATGGGGCTGGAGCAGGCGATCTTCCCGCTGGGGGAGCAGATGGCGATACAGCTCTCAGATCCCGCCTTTATCTCTGGCAGTTCGGGACACAGTGTGGAAGAGCTCTACTGGAGTGACTACTACTGGATCTATCTGTTTGCGGCTGCGATCGGTTTTTCAACCACCATTGCAGAGCCCTCACTGCTGGCTGTGGCACTGAAGGCAGAGGATGTGTCGGGTGGTACGGTAGCCGCAACCGGACTCCGTATAGCGGTTGCCATCGGGGTTGCGGTAGGCATCTCATTAGGGGCTTTTCGGATCGTTAGCGGCATCCCGCTCTACTATTTTATTGTGGCGGGCTATCTGGTGGTGATGGTCCAGACCTACTACTCCCCAAAATTTATTATTGCCCTGGCCTATGACTCCGGTGGCGTGACCACCTCAACCGTGACAGTGCCGCTAGTGGCAGCACTGGGGCTGGGGTTGGCAACCTCGGTACCGGGACGTAGTGCACTGCTGGATGGCTTTGGGTTGATCGCATTTGCCAGCCTGCTACCGATTATTTCGGTATTGGGCTATGTACAGATGTCGGAGTGGATGGCACGGCGTAGTTTTGCTGACCATTAAGGCGTATGAAATTTTGAAACGGATAACAGACAGGAGCATGTGATGCACTTTAAATTACTCATCTCATTGGTTGAGGAGGATAAGACGGATCTG
>JABHIC010000157.1 GCA_018671205.1 Gammaproteobacteria bacterium | reverse complement strand
GCGCGGTGTGGAAGAGTTTGTCAAAATGACAAAGACTCCAGGTGGGTTTGAGCTGGAGCTCGCCAATAACTCTCTCTTTAGTAGTGGTTCGGCAAATCTGCAACGGACGATTAAACCGGTGTTAACCCAGTTGGCAAGAACCATTGCTGCGGTAGATGGCGCACAGATGGAGGTGCAGGGCCATACGGATGATGATCCCATCCATACAGAAAAATTCCCCTCTAACTGGGAACTCTCTTCGGTACGTGCGATCAATGTTCTCAAGTTTATGACGAGTCACGGGATGAATCCGAAGCGCGTCAAGGCGGCCGCCTTTGCGGACTCTCAACCCAAGGTGCCGAATCGGGATAAAAGGGGGCGTCCGATCAAGAAGAACCAGGCAGAAAACCGCCGTGTTATTATTAAAGTGGACAAGGCCGTGGAGTTTGAGAAGCCTGCTGAAGGGGCAGATGCTCCCGCCTGGCAGAAGCAGGTCAAGGTTAAGGGGGGAAAACGGGTTGATAAAGGCAAGAAAAAGAAGAAGAGAAGAAGTAAGAGAAAGAAGAAAAAGGAAAAAAATAGATAGAGGCTGAGAATTATGTTGATGAACGACTTTAACTACACGATATCCCGGCAATCGGTCACCCTCATTGGTCTGCTTCTATTGGTGCTGCTGATCCCGGGGGTGGGGTTAGCCGCCGATCCGGGGGATGTAAAGAGAGTGAAGAAAAAGAAGGCCTGTAAGAAATGTGACCTGAGTGGTGCAGTACTGATCAAGGCCAAACTGAGTCGAAAAAACATGACGGGTTCCAACCTCAAAAAAGCAGATCTGAGCAGTGCTAAACTGGATAAGGCGATTCTGAGCAAGGCCAAACTTTCTGGAGCCAAGCTGACCGGAGCAGACATGAGCGGGGTTACTGCAAAGAAGATGAAAGGGTATGGGCTGAATTTCGGAAAAGTGAACCTCTCTTTTGCGGTGTTTACCAAAGCAGACCTAGCCGCTGCCGATTTTCGGGGGGCTACGGTGAAAGGGGTCGATTTTTCGGGAGCTGATTTGACCTGGACCGATTTTAGGGGGTGTGATCTGGGGAGCTCAAATTTTTCGGGTGCCAATATTGAGGGGGCTGACTTTACCGGAGCCAAGCTGGGTGCGATTAAAGGCAAGCGCAAGGTGAAGAAGGCGCTGTTTGCGCCAGGGTGGAGATAGAGAAGAGTGGTCCGCTCTCAGCAGCGGGCCACTCCATTTGACACTTTAGAGGTACCTTTTACCCATTGAGGGTAAATTCGGTAGAGAGGGAGAGGGGAGTCTGGAAGATGATTCCGTGGTTGGGGGTTCCAATTTCCAGCTTCTCATAGAGAAAATTGAAGACCTCCTCGGCACGCGCCTCAGCAACTACTACCGTGAGGGTCTCTGACTCTGACTCAGTCTCTTTACTCCCCGGTTGAAAAAGATTGCTTCTTGCACCATAGACATTGGCACAGTTGACCTGTAGTTCCTCTTTTAGTGCAGAAATTGTGGCAACCCCGGCCCCTTTTGGGATCAGGCAGGTGATTAGTTTATTTTCTGTTTGCAGGTTCATTATGGGGCTCCTCAGGAGAGTTTCTCAATCAGCTCGGGAGGAATGTAGGTGGCCGCTTTGTCGAGTGGGGTGCTGTACATGATGCCCATTCCGGGAGTATCGAGCTTTCCTGCCAGATACATCTGCTCAAAGATCAGCTCTTGCTGCTCTGTAGAGACGATGACCTGAATCACCTCTTTGTCTACCTCAACCGCAACACCGAGGATCCCCATACGCTCGCGGATTCCCGTCCCCTTGGCAAAGTTGATGGTAGCCCCCTGTGCCCCAGCCTCCTGCGCGGCCTTGATGATGGCATCGGCATTGCCACGTTGTACGATGCAGGTGATCAGTGATACACCGGTCAGAATGGTAATGTTACGGGCACTCATGCGCTTTCTCCTGTGACAGCAGCTGCTGTTGGTGTGGTGATATTCTGTTCTGCACGACGGTTCTGGTACTGAATCCAGAGACCTACCGCCATGACTGAGAGGATTGGGCCAATCGAGGCCATAGAGAGGATGCCAAAACCATCCACTGCATCGACGGCATTACCAAAGCCTAACCCCATTGCCAGTACCAGAGGTACGGTTACCGGGCCGGTGGTCACGCCTGCGCTATCCCAGGCGACGTTTACAAACTCCTCTGTAGAAAAGTAGGTAAAGACAATGCCGATAAGGTAGGCGGGGATCAGCAGTGAGGCAATCGGGATGTTGTAGATGATCTTGAACACCCCGGTCGCAATTCCCGTCGCGACCCCAAAAGAGACTGCATACATCAGGGTGCTCTTTTTAAAGGCACCATTGGTCAGGTTTTCGACCGTCATCCCCAGTGCGTTGAGTGCTGGTTCGGCCAGCGTTGCACCAAAGCCGAGTAGCCAAGCAAAAACCAGAGCAATGGTGATTCCGGTCACATAATCATAGAGTGGTGAGGCCTCAACACTATCCAGTTGAGAAAAGGCCGCAGGTACCAGTCCACCGGACTGTCCTCCTAGTTTGGCCAGCCCATAACTGAGGCCGATGCTGAAAATAATCATCCCGGCAACGGCCAGGAAAATACCGTAGAAGACGATCCCCGGCTGGCTGATTTTCTCTTTCAGGACAAAGTAGAGAACGATGACCAGGAAAATAACCAGCGGCACAATGGCACGGAAACCGCCGATGACCTCCGCCATTGGGGTGACCTCCATCCAGGTGGGCGCGGCTGTGATCGCAGCACTGCTCTGTGCTGCCTGAATGATCTGCTCAGCCGAGGTGATGGAAGAGACATAGAGTGTCAGTATCAGTACGGCGATGATGGGGAAGAGAGAGGCCAGGGTCACGATACCAAAGCCGGAGAGGGAGGAGTCCCCCTTGCCAGAGGCAGAGGCAATTCCAATCCCCAGTGACAAAACCAGTGGGACAGTTACTGGCCCGGTGGTTACCGCGCCACAATCCCAGGCCAGCCCCAATACCGCAGCCAACTCAGGGTCCAGCATCATGTAGCTGGTGAGTAGCAAGGTCGGTATCAGTGCCATATAGATCATAGGCTTCAGGCTCCAGCCACGCAAAAAACGGAGAGCTCCCAGTACCGCAGCCAGCCCAACGCCTGTCCCAACCATCAGCACCAGTACCCCGGCCCAATCATTGAGTAGGGTGTAGAGATAGGGGGCCTTGGTGACATCCACGCTGGCCCCTACGGCCTGTAGTGCACCGATTGCGGGCTCTGCAAAAGTGACCCCAATGCCGAGCAGAAAGGCGACCAGCAGAACCACCGGAAGAGGTGACTTTTTCGGCAGACCGTTACCGATCACCTCACCAAAGGGCATCAGTCCCAGTTTCAGCCCCTCCATAAAGAGCATCAGTCCAATGATGACCGCACCCAGCCCCATGGTGATGATCCAGGAGTCTGTGACATCCTGACGCAGCATCAGAATCTGAAAGAGTGCCAAGTAGAGTCCCAGTGGAATAACCGCCTGTAGCTGTTCCATGATGCGGACACCGAGGTAGGGCTTGAGCAGACGCACCACATCCAGTGGGGTAAAAGTAAGCTTTTTAGGGTGGATCGGAATCAGCTTCCCCTCAGCATCCCGCTCTGGTTTGGGGGTGAGTTGGTTATAGTTGATCTTGTTGTGTTGGACAGATACCTTGCTGAGATACTCTCCAAACCGAATTTGACTTGCCATGAACCCTCCCTATAGTTATTGGTGTGCACCAAATGTCTGAGGTACGATAGAATAGAAGCGGTATGTGGGTCAATGGTTTAATTTAAAGTTTGTTTATTAACGGTTTCTTATGTAACCGTTGGACGAATATTTAAGAAGGGATAGAACCCCGAAATAATCGAATAATCGATTGGAGCTTGTGTATGTTTAGAGGACTTTTTATTGCTTGGGTAACCGTTACGCTATCCATGGGGGGAGCTGTCGCAGCAAAGCCACTTGCGGATCAGCCAGGGGCTGCTGTTGAGGCACAGCTGGGGATTGAGCTGTATCAGAAAAAAGAGTATCAGTCCGCCTTGGGGCATCTGATTAAGGCGGCTCGTCTTGACCCTGAAAATGAGGGCTACCAGATCGATACTGCGATTCTGAGTGAGATGGCAGGGCAGGTTACACAGGCACTTCCCTATTATCACCAGGCCACGAAACTGGCCTCGAAGAGAAAAGATTTTGAGGCCATTCAGGTCTATAACCTTAAGATAGAGAAGCTAGCCAGTTTGGTTCCAGGCTGGGCCGAAGAGAAACAGGCCTCATTTTCGATGGCGCCAGAGGCAGCCGCGCGCTGGCAGAAGGCGTTTGACCAGTTCGCGGCCTATGTACAACAGAAAAAAGTAAAAGAGGCCGAGGAAGAGGGGGCGAAAGTATTCACACTGGCTGAAGAGCTGTTTGGTAAGCACCATCCGACTACTCTCAAAACCGGGCAAAAGTGGGGGGTGGCACTATTTACTGCAGGTGCCAAACAGAAGGGGCTCTCAACACTGGAACAGATTGAGCAGGATGCCGTGGCAACCTTTGGGGCAGAGCATCCGGAGGTGCAGGGGATACGGGTGATGCTGGGACAGCTGTTGCAGGAAGATGGTCAATACCCCCAGGCGGAAAACTGGTATAAAAAGGCACTGGATGGGTTTGTCGAAGCACTCGGTGCAGGGCATCCTTTTGCGCTTGAGACCAGCCACCGGTTGGCGACTGTGGAGGAGCTGCAGGGGAAGTATGGTGAGGCAGCTCAGGTACTACTTAATGCCTGTGCGGGCGCGGACAAGGTGCTGGGAAGATTTCACCACCTGACGGGTGTCTGTTTCAAACAGTTGGGGCTGATGAATTTTCGTATGGGAGATTCGGTAAAATCCCGTTTTGCCTATGGCAGAGCCTCAAAAATATTGCGCGCGGTTGGTGGAAAGGGGTACCCCGGCTATATTCAGTCACAGATCTATCTGGCGGATCTGGCCCGGGTGGGCGCGGACTTCCCGGAGGCGGAGCGGGTTCTCTCCAGGGTGATTGATTCAGAGCTGACCTCGGATACGCTGAAGTTTGAGGCAAAAGCGGTGATGGCGCAGCTGTTTGAGGATCAGGGGCTCTATCCAGAGGCAGAGGGGGAGACGCAAGCTATTCTGCAGCGGGAGGTGGAGACACTGGGGGAGATGCACCCTAATGCGATCACCTCACTCAATAATCTGGCGGGACTGCGACGCAAACAGTCCCGGTTCTTTGAGGCGGAGAAGGGGTATGAGCTGGCACTGGAGCGGTTTAGCCAGACCGCTGGTGAGGATCACCCCTCGACTATTGCCGTTATGAATAATCTGGCCCTCACGCTGGAGAATCAGGGGCTCTATGACCGGGCAGAGCCCCTATTCAGAAAGGCGCTGAAAAGCTCAGCCAAGGTGTTAGGGGAGACGCATGCCACCACCCTGGCCAATATGAATAACCTGGCGATGTTGCATGAGAGTCAGGGGTTATTTGATAAAGCGGAACCGCTCTACAAGACGGCAATCGAGTTGCTGGAGGGGTCTGCCGGCGATGAGCACCCGGATACCCTTGCGGTGAAAAATAACCTGGCTTACCTCTATCTGCTACAGGAGAAAAATGAGGAGGCTGCGGAAATTTTTGAGGAGGTGCTGGAGCTGTGGCAGGAGACTCTTGGTGAGAGTCACCAGAAGACTCTGAAAGGGATGAACAATCTGGGACGGGTGCGTCATGGCTTGGGTGAGTTGGAGGAGGCCGAGGCACTGATCAGTCGGGCCCTGGAGCTCCGGCATGAGGTGTTGGGCGAGAATCATATCGATACCCTGCGCTCGCAGCATGATCTGGCCAAACTATATATGGACCTGGAGCGGTATGAAGATTCCGAGACCTTGTTGAAGAAGACGCTGATACAGGATGAGGAGAATCTGGGGGAGCAGCACCCCTATACCTTTGAGACCCTCAATACACTGGCCCAGTTGCAGCGGCAGACGGACCAGATGGAGGATGCCTTTCATACCCAGCAGCAGATATTTGAACGGCGTAATAAATTTCTCGATCAGATGTTGTGGGCCACCAGTGAGAATGCACGAGAGGGCTATATTCGCCTCCACCGCCCGGAACTTTATCGTTATTTGAGCATGGTGCCAACACTGGAATCTGATGCGGCGGGTCAGGAGTTGATGCGTATCAGCCTGTTCCGGAAAGGGCTCTTGCTGCAGGTGGCCTCACAGATTCATCAGGTGGCAAAACTTTCAGATGATCCGGCACTGACCGGGATCAGTGATGAGTTGTTAGCTACGCGTAAAAAGCTGGCTGCACTCACCCTCTCCGGTCCAACACCAGATACCGCGACCACATTTCTGGAGACGATGAATGAGATGGAGGATCGGATCAATGAGCTGGAAGGGGAGTTGGGCCGGGCCAGTATCCGTTTCCGTGAGGCGGCTACCGATATCTCATTGGCACGGCTTGAGGATAGTCTGCCAGATGGCTCCGCTGTGGTTGACTACATGATTTTCCGTGAGCAGGATGAGAGTAAGCTACAGGTGGCCATCCTTCGAAAAGAGGAGGGTGAATCACAATATGACCACTACCTGTTCGAGGATCTGGAGGGGATCAATGCGGCGATCAAGGAGTATCGTGAGCTGATTCAGGATGAGGATGCCGATGATGATGAGATTATGGAGTTTGGCATGGAGGTCTACACCAAGGTGTGGGCACCCATTGCGGAAAAACTGGGGGAGATTGAAAATGTCTATGTGGTGCCTGATGGAATGCTCAATATTCTCCCTTTCAATGCGATGGTGACAGAGGATGAGCTCTACCTTCTGCAGGCCGTAGATCTTCACACCATCTCCTCAAGTCGGGATCTGATTCCATCGGATGTTCCGCTGGCAAGCGGTGGCTATATGATCATGGCGGGGCCCGACTATGACACCGATGAGGTGACAGGGAAAAGTGTGCTTGCGTCAATTAAGGGAAAGCGTTCGGCATCGGCGGCGCAGCAGAGTATGAGAGGGATGTCTCACGGTATGCGTGGGCTCAATTTTGATCCACTACCTGGTGCAGAGAAAGAGGGGCGACTGATTCAGGAGCAGACCGGAAAGGGTGAGGTGGTGACTCGTCTGATTCAGAAGAAAAAAGCGCAGGAAAAACTGCTACGTAGCATGGAAGAGCCCCCCGAGGTGCTCCATATTGCAACCCATGGTTTCTTTCTCAAGCCTAATGAGGGGTTGAAGAAGCGGCTGAAGAAGTTGCAGAGGGGAGGGGGGTCACAGCTTCCACCTCCGGGGGATAACCCACTGCTACGAGCGGGGCTGGCATTTGCAGGGCTAAATGCCAATGCACCGATGCTGGGCGAGATGGATACCGACAATGATGGTGTATTGACGGCGCTGGAGGTGTTGGGGCTGAACCTGAGCGGAACCCGTGTGGCAATACTTTCTGCTTGTGAAACCGGTTTGGGAGAGATCCATGAGGGGGAAGGGGTTTACGGTCTGCGGCGCTCTTTCCAAGAGGCAGGCGCAGCTGCGGTGGTGAACTCGCTATGGGAGGTGAGTGATGCCGGTACACAGGCATTGATGATTGGTCTCTATCAGCGTATGCTGGAGGGTGAAAGTACCCATGAGGCCTTGAGGAATACCCAGCTGGAGATGTTAGACTCGGATGAGTGGAACTATCCCTATGTTTGGTCGGCATTTTTTATGGTGGAGGGGACAAAACGGGCTGAGTCGAACTCATAAACTCAGTCTATTTTTGGTATGTTGTTTTTTTTGTGGAATGTTTAGGAGAATGATGATGAATCGATTTACGAAAATCCTGGCAACAGCGGTGTTGTCACTGCTGCTGGTCATGCAGGGCGGTTTGGCAATGGCAAAAAAGGGGAAGGGTAAGGCCCCTGTCACGATGATTATGAACGTAGAAGGGCAGATTGAATACAGTAAGAATGGGAAGAAGTGGAAGAAGGTCAGGCGCAATAAGTTCCTCTTTCCCGGCTACCTGATTCGTACCGGTGCTGATGGTAAGGGCACTTTTCTGAACCAGAGTACAGGGGCATCCAGAGCACTCAGTGGTGATACGGTGGTTGAGATCACAGCAGAAGGGGCTAAGGCCACCAAGGGGACTCTGGCTGATGCGGTTAAAGGCGGGGGTAACCTGGTAGCAAGTCTGGGTAACCGCTTCAAAAAGGCACAGAAATATACCACGGTTCGACGCGGTGTGAAGAAGGATCATAAGATCAAGCTGAAGACTGCGACCCATAAAAAGAATTCGGCCTATCACCTCTCAGCAACCTGGCCTCAATTGGTCTGGAATAATGAGGGCAAAGAGTATAGCTACCGCCTGAGCGTGGATGATCAGACCTTTGATATTGCCGCTTCTGAGGGAAACATGGTGAGATTTGCCCTGAATGGAATGGAGCCCGGAAAACATCTCTATAGTGTAGAGGTGATAAAGGGAGATGCCGTGGTCTATAAGCCCAAGAAGCGCAGCTCTTTCATCTGGCTCTCGGCTGATCGGGAGCAGAGCATCTTGGCTGCAGTCCCTGATGATGAGTTGATGAAGGCGATGGTGCTGGATAGTGAGGGGGTGATGGTGGGCTCACTAGACCTCTATCAGCGTTTCTTTGAGGGGAATCGTGATGATAACGATATGCGCCCTATGTTGATTCAAAATCTGCATAACCTGAAACTGGGCAAGCTGAAGAAGATTGAGGCCAATCTGTTTAATGTGATTCGAAACGAAGAAGAGTGATTGGTTGAGTGATATCCACAGGCTCCTGGGAGCCTGTGGACTTTTTTTACCCTGAATTTTGTGAGTGAACCCATCCACGTTGTGTACGGGTTGTTACTGAATTTCTGTGGTTGTGGTCGATGAGGGGAAAGGCATGAAAAAAATTCTGGGCCGTTATGATGTTTTAGTGACGATTACGCTGTTTCTGGCGGCGATTCCCGCAGAGTATAATGAGGTATTTTCACTGCTGGAGGAGCAGACGCTGTCAGCGAGACAGATTCTGCGGATGTCCTATGGGGAGCCTGAACAGACCGGTTTTTCCATGGATGAGATCATGCTGGTCAATACCGATGAGCAGTTCTTCAAGGAGTATGGCAGCTTCCCTCTGCGTCGTACCGATATTGCAAAAATTGCCTCGCAACTGGATCTGATGGGGGCGAAAGTTATCGCACTCGACGTTTTGATGGACTTCCCCAGCTCCTATGGGGAGGATCCGGAGACCGCAGAGCGGCTCGCTGCAACAGGTAAGAGCCTGCTGGTATCTCAGGCACAGATTATTGATGGAAAGTTTAAAGGGATGAATTATCCCACCGAGGGGCTGAGAGATTCGGCCAAGAGTGGTTACACCAATATCTCCTCTTCCAGCTCTATTGTAACCAGCCTTTCAAAGCTCAAGGTTCGGTCTGACACTATTCAGGTCAATGATGGATGGCCTTTTGCAGTACAGGCGCTTGCGATGTACTACGGCGTGGAGCCAGAGCTGATAGAAGAGGGGGAGCACTCTTTTCTGAAAATTGGAGAGACGGTCAAGGTACCACTAGACCACTTTAACCAGTTTCATATTGACTTTCCTTCTCTGCCAGCGGGAACCACCTTTCTCAGTGAGAGTGCCGGGGTCAGTGCATTGGAAGTTCTCGAACTGGACGAAGATGAGCTAGAGGATATGTCCTATCTGTTTGATGGGAAAATTGTAGTGGTGGGAGACACTTCTGAGGTCTCTCATGACTGGTTTGATACACCAGTAGGGATGGTCTACGGGGTGGAGATTATTGCGGACAGCATCCATACCCTGATGAGGGGGGCACCTCTGCGTCCGGCTACACAGGATCAGGAGTTTATGGTACTGATGCTCTTTATGGTGTTGATGTTGTTGATTAGTTTGATCAGTAGCCCCATGGGGAGTACGCTGTTGGTCATGCTCCTCTTTGGGGGCTATTCAACACTGGTCTCCAAGTTCTATATTGATCAGGGGCTGGTCTTCTCGATGAGTTATGTGTTGGTTGCCGGTATCCTCTCTTATCTGGTGATCAACCTGCGTCACTATCTGCTGGAGCGTAGTCAGAAAGGGTTTGTAACGGCTGCCTTTGGACAGTACCTCTCTCCGGATGTGGTGGATGCCCTGGTAAAGGACCCCTCGAAAATGTCACTGGGTGGTGAGAGCCGTGAGATGACCGCCTTCTTCTCGGATGTGGCAAGTTTCTCCACCATCTCAGAGAAATTGACTCCGGGAGAGCTGGTTGCACTGCTAAATGAGTACCTGACCGCAATGTGCGACATTATTGCCGATACGGGCGGTACAATTGATAAGTTTGAGGGCGACGCGATTATTGCCTTCTGGGGCGCGCCACTGGAGCAGGATGACCATGCTGTACGTGCCTGTTACAGTATTATTGATCAGCAGAAGTTTCTGGTGCCATTCCGTGAGCGCCTGATTGAGGCGGACACTATTCCTGTGAAATTCACCGTGCGAATGGGGGTTAATACAGGGATGATGATTGTGGGCAATATGGGCTCTACACAACGGATGGACTACACCATGATGGGGGACTCGGTCAATCTTGCAGCCCGCCTAGAGGGTGCGAACAAGTTTTACAAAAACCATCAGATGATTTCAGAGTCTACCTATGCCCAAGCCAAGGACTTTATTGATTCGCGTGAGCTGGATCGTATTCGAGTGGTGGGGAAAAATGAGCCGGTCACCGTCTATGATGTGTTGGAGCGTAAAGATCAGACTTCAGGGAAGATGGCAGAGGTGGTGCCCATCTATCTGAAGGGGCTGGAGCGCTATAAACAGTTGGACTTTGTTGGGGCTCAGGAGCTGTTCCGTAAGGCATTGACCATTCTGGAAGAGGATGGTCCCTCCCTGACCTATGTGGATCGTTGTCAGCACTTTATTGATAATCCACCTGCGGCTGATTGGGATGGGGTCTGGACCCACACCGAGAAGGGTTAACGCGGGTTATGTCCGATTTGGCCAGGACCCGTTACGAGGAGTGGGCCAAGGTCTCCAGTAACCAGATTCGCCCCTTTAACCACCTCCTGTTGTTGTCTGTAGTGTTGGTTCTGGTAAGCGCAATTTTCTGGGCAGATCAGGCAGTTCTGGATGAAGTAACTCGTGGAGAGGGGCGAGTGATCCCCTCTTCTCAGATACAGATCATTCAAAATCTGGAGGGGGGCATCGTTGACGAGCTGTTGGTTCGGGAGGGAGATGTAGTCCAGAAGGGGGATGTGGTGATTCGTCTCTCCGATACCCAGTTTATCTCCGATGCGAAGCAGAACCGCTATGAAACACTCTACCTGTTGGCAAAAATCGCCCGTCTAGAGGCTGAGGTCGCTGGCAAGCCCTATGTTCCCCCGCCATTGGTGGTTGCTGAGCGTCCCGATTTTGGTGAGAGTGAGGCCTATGCCTATCAGGTGCGTCAATCGGAGTTTGAGGGCGAACTGGCTATTCTTAATGCACAGCGAATACAGCGGCAACAAGAGCTGATTGAGCTACAGATGAACCTTAAAAACCTGGAGGGGGGGCTTCGTCTGGCGCAGAGAGAGATGGATATTGCGGAGGAGGTGCGCCGCATCAAGGTGATGTCCGAGATTGAGATGGTGCGCCTCAAGCGTCAGCAGCAGGATTTACAAACCCGGTATGAGGCAAGCAAGGCGGCCATCCCGCGTATTGAGGCCACGATTAATGAGATCGACCACAAGGGCGAAGGAGAGCGTCTCTCCTTTGTTGCCAAGGCCACTCAGGCGCTGAATGAGGCGCGTGCCATGCTCTCAAAAACGGAGGAGCAGCAACGTATTGTCAATGACCGCCTCAACCGTACCGAAATTCGCTCACCGGTCTATGGGGTAGTGAAGCGGATCAAGGTGAATACCGTGGGCGGGGTCATTCAGCCGGGTATGGAGATTATGGAGGTGGTACCTCTTAATGACCAACTATTGATTGAGGCCCGTATTAGACCTGCAGACATCGGCTTTCTGCGCCCGGACCAGAAAGCAATGGTTAAATTTACGGCTTATGACTCAACTATTTATGGTGGAATTTCCGCGCAACTTGAGCAGATCAGTGCCGATACGATTGTGGATGAAAAAGGTGAGCGCTACTATCGGGTACGGCTTCGAACGGATAAAAATGCACTCGGTACAGCAGAAAATCCACTGCCGATCATTACCGGTATGACGGCAACCGTTGAACTGATGACCGGACAGAAGACCGTGTTGGACTATCTGCTCAAACCGATTCTCAAGGCACAGCAAAACGCATTACGCGAACGCTGAGGTAGAGCAACCGGAATAGTTCCTGTATGGGGTCCTAGATCCAGTACCAGGCTTCTCACCGCCCTGAATAAGGGAATCCTCATTTTTATGATATTTGCTTTGACTTTCCACAATCTGATATAGACTTGTGAATACCTATGAGTGCGGAACAGAAAAAGAAAAAATTAACGGTTCTGAATCGTGAGCTGGAGATTGAGGTAGGACACCTCAAGCGCACCATCACGATTCTGCGCGACAACCTGGAACGGGGGGAGGCGAGCAAGGAAGAGGCGCTGCAACAGGCACGAACCTCAGCCAACCGTGAGAGTCTGCAGCTGAAAACAATGGTTCAATCTCTGCGCGAGGAGATGGAGCGTCAGAAAGGGATTGAAGAGGAGCGGGTACAGAAAGCGGTTTCGGCAGCCAACAAGGAGACTCACCAGTTCCGCGGAATGGTGCAGACCCTGCGCGATGAACTGGAACGGCAGAAAGAGAAAGAGCAGGAGCGCATCCAGAAGGCGATCTCCTCTAGCAATAAAGAGATCGCTCAGTTCAAGAGTATGGTGGGCTCTCTACGCGATGAGATGGATCGCCAGAAGGGGATTGAGGAGGAGCGGGTACAGAAGGCGGTCTCGGCAGCCAATAAAGAGACCCATCAATTTCGCAACATGGTGCAATCCCTGCGTGATGAGCTGGAACGACAGAAAGATAAGGAGCAGGAGCGCATCCAGAAAGCCGTTTCTGCGGGAAACAAAGAGATTGCCCAGTTTAAGGGGATGATCCAGTCGCTGCGTGATGAGACGGAGCGGCAAAAACAGCTGGAGCAGGATCGGATTCAGAAAGCGGTCTCTTCCAGCAATAAAGAGATTAAACAGCACATGGCCACCATTGGTCGGCTGCGTGAAGAAATTGAGCGCAGCAAAGCGCTCTGTGATGACAAAGTGCAGTCAGAGCGGCGCGCACTCAATAATGAAGTTGCACTACTACAACAGACAATTGTGACTCTGCGAACGAAACTGGAGGAATATGATGAGCTATGATTCGAGCACAGATGACCGCTTTAAAGAGCGGGAACACTTCCTGGAGATGCTGCTAAAGGTCACCAATGACCTGGCCACCAGCAAGAGCCTGGATGATGCACTGGCACGACTAGTAAAACTGACCACCAGTACCATCAATGCAGAGCGTGGAACGATTTTCCTCAATGATGCCAGTACCGGAGAGCTCTTCTCTCGTATTGCTCAGGGCAGCTTTACCCGAGAGATCCGAATTCTCAATACCAAGGGTATTGCAGGCTGGGTATTCAGTAATGATGAAGGGACGGTGATCAATGATGCCTATTCCGATGATCGTTTTGATAAATCGGTGGATATGCGCACCGGGTTTCGGACCAAGAGTATTCTCTGTGCCCCGTTACGTACCCCTACCGGGGAGACGATTGGGGTCTCGCAGATTCTGAACAAGATTGATGGCGAATTTAGTGATCAGGATCTGGGGCTGCTGGAGGCGATGACCACACAGGCGGCAGTTGCGATACAGGGCAATGTCATCGTAGAGCAGATTGAGGCATCCCGAAAACAGGAGCTGGAGTTCCTGGATGTGGTTTCACAAATCTCCTCAGAGATCGAACTGAGCCCTTTGCTGCAGAAGATCATGAGTACGATCACCACCATGCTGGATGCAGACCGCTCAACGCTTTTTATCAATGATGAGATGACCAGTGAGCTTTATACCGAGGTGGGTGAGGGGCTGGGCAAAAAAGATGTAATACGTTTTCCCAATAACATGGGTATTGCAGGGGCGGTATTTCAGAGCGGAGAGGTGATGAATATCCCCTACGCCTATGCGGATCTTCGCTTTAACCCATCGTTTGATAAACAGACGGGCTACTTTACCCGTTCCGTACTCTGTGTGCCGGTGATCAACAAGGATGGCAAGGTAATTGGTGTCAGCCAGGTATTGAACAAACATGGTGGAGTATTCACCGACGAGGATGAGAAGCGACTCAAGGCATTTACCTCGCAGATCTCCATCGGTATTGAGAATGCAAAACTCTTCGCCGATGTACAGAACACCATGAACTACAACGAGAGCATTCTCTCCAGTATGAGTAATGGGGTGATCACCATCAATGAAGAGGGGAAGATCGCCACCAGTAATCGGGCCAGCATCGACATGATGAAGGCCTATCGTCTGGAAGAGGTGCTGGGGCAGGTGGCCACGGAGTTCTTTGGGGGCGAGAATCAGTGGCTCTCAGATAAACTGGAGGCGGTCGATGAGATTGAAATTCTGCCTGACCGGGAGCTGACCTTTGCGGGTGAAGAGGTATCGCTCAATATTACCCTGCTTCCACTCAAGGGCAGCGAAAGTGAAGACCTCGGTTCTATGGTGATGCTGGAAGACATCAGTAGTGAGAAGCGGATGAAATCCACCATGTCTCGTTATATGGACCCAACCCTGGCGGATCAGCTACTGGATGAGCAGAGCCAGGAAGACCTCATGGGCGGCAAACAGGGGGTGGGTACCGTGCTCTTCTCGGATATCCGTAGTTTTACTACCATAACCGAGGAGTTGGGTGCACAGGGGACGGTCAAACTGCTGAATGAGTACTTCGAGGTGATGGTTGATGTGATTACCGGAGAAGGGGGAATGCTCGACAAGTTTATTGGTGATGCCATCATGGCCATTTTTGGTACTCCCGTCCCGCATGAGGATGACCCAGATCGTGGAGTACGTGCAGCGATTGGAATGATGACCTCAATACAGGAGTTTAATAAACGCCGTGCGGCGGATGGAAAACCCCCAATTGACCACGGTATGGGGGTCAACACCGATGCGATTGTCTCGGGTAATATCGGCTCATCCAAGCGTATGGACTATACGGTAATTGGTGATGGAGTGAATCTGGCGGCCCGCCTGGAGAGTGCCAACAAGCAGTACGGTGCCCATATTCTGATCAGTGAGTATACCGTCGATGCCTGTAAGGGGACCTATCGTAGCCGTAAGATAGACAATGTTATTGTCAAGGGAAAGACCGAACCCGTCGGGGTTTACGAGGTGCTTGATTACCATAATGATGAGAGCTTCCCCAATATGATTGATGCGGTCGGCTCATTCAATAATGGGATCAAGTACTGGAATGAGGCCAACTGGGACTCTGCCATCGGCCAGTTTGAGGAGGCATTGAAGTGTCACGACAAGGACAAACCTTCACAGATGTTCATCGAACGCTGTGAACACATGAAGTCAAACCCACCGGAAGGCGACTGGAATGGTGTTTGGGTATTGACCTCTAAGTAGTGGATGCGGAGAATAGGCAAATGAATCCAAAAGAGCACCTGGAAAAGGCGATTGAGATCAATCCGGACTTCTCGGATGCACGATTTCAGTTAGCGCTACTCTATATCAAAGATGGCGAAGATGCGTTGGCGCAGCCCCATCTGGAGAAGGTGATTGAGCTGGTTCCGGAACATTCCGAGGCTTTTCGTTATCTGGGGCTGGTGCTGCAGCGGGCGAAAAAGTATGAGGAGTCAAGGGAGCGTTTCCAGCAGTCCATTGAGCTCTCCCCGGAAACGGCGATCACCTACTCCAATATCGCACTGCTTTTTGTGGAGATGGGACAGACTGAGGAGGCAAAATATAATCTGGTTCAGTCGATTGAGCTGGATAGCAACTATGCTCCCTCCTACTATAATTTTGCCCGCCTACTGATAGCACCCGAGGAGTTTGAAGAGGCGCGCAAGAATTACACCACAGCAATCGATATTGATCAGGGTTTTCGCAATGCCCACTACTACCTGGCCAAACTTCTGGTCACTGGGCGTAAAAGTTCGGTCGATGGAACCCCACTGTTAGAGCCAGAGTTGGAAGAGGCGGAACGGCTGCTGCGTCGTGCGCTGGAGATTGACCCCGAATTTGCAAAAGGTCATTACAATCTGGGGCTGTTGTTAATGCGGGTGGGAGAGCGTGATGGGGCACGCGTCGCCTTTACCCGCTCGATTGAGTTGGATAGTGGTTATGCCAAGGCCTATTTTCAGCTGGCGATGTTACTGGTTCAGCTTGATGAGCCGGGGTTGGCGCTGGAAAACTTCAAAAAATCAATTGAGTGTTACCCGGACGATGAGCAGACCTATTATCAGTTGGCCATGCTTCAATACAGTCAGCATGACTTTGATACCGCGCGGGACTATTTCCTGAAAACGATTGAAATCAAGCCGGAATTTGCAGAGGCTCACTACAACCTGGCACGACTGCTTGAGGAGCAGGGTGAAGATGAGGAGGCGCGTAGCCGCTACAACCGTACGGTTGAACTCAGTGAGGAGCATGCAGAGGGCCACTATCATCTGGCACGACTGCTGGAGCGTCATGATGCGCTGGTTGAGGCCAAGAGCAACTACGAAAAGGCGATTGCAATTGACCCCAATTTTGCGAATGCCTATTATCACCTGGCCACCCTGCTACGTGATCCAGAGGAGTTTGAGAGCGCAAGAAAATACTATCAGGTAGCCGTCGATATTGACCCTACCCTTGCAATGGCCCACTATAATCTGGCCAAACTGTTGGGAGGGGGGGTTAAGGTCGCTGATGATGGCACCCCGCTGATCGAAAAAGAGCTGGATGAGTCGGTTGCTCAGTTTACCAAGGCAATCAAGATTAATCCAAAGTACCCTAACGTCTACTACCATCTGGCACTGGTGCTGGAGGATATGGCTGATTACCAGAAGGCGAAAATGTCGCTGGAGACCGCGATCAAACTCAATAAAGAGTATGCCGAGGCGCATTACCGGCTGGCACTGCTTCTCCCCAAGCTGGGGTAAATCCACTTTTTAGAGGTACCCTTGATCGGGTACTGTTCTCGCTTTATTCATAAATAATTTTTATATTGAAGTTGCTTAATCTGATTACTATACTTAGTAGCAGATAGCGGCAGATAATAGTAAATAGCAGCAGGAAAAAGTTTTTTCAATGCTGATAACCGAATGAAGGAAGGAGAATACTGATGGCAATCCCTACGCAGCTGAAACCGCGCTCGCTAGAGTCGACAGCCTATAAGGGCGCTCTAGACACGGCTGAAAACAGCTTTACCATCCTCTCAACCACACTGTTGCTGAGAGGAGAATATAGCCGCAGTGGCGATGATCTGATTATTCGCGGTGAGATGGGCGAAGAGGTACGTGTAGAAGGGTACTTTGCCGGAGAGCTGCCTCCAACCCTCCAGAGCCCGGAGGGGGCCGTGCTTCTTCCCGAAATTGTTCAGAAATTGTTGGTCAATACCGATTCTTTTGATGTGGCCGGGCCAGCCGGAACCATCCGTATTCCGGGGCTGCTGGGAGACCCTATTGGTACGGTCGATGATATTGGTGCGGATGCCAATGTCACCGCAAAAGGGGCAGATGGGATTACACGTGCCCTGAAACCGGGCGACCCTATCTACAAGGATGATGTCGTGGAGACCGTGGGGCGCTCTTTTGCAAACCTGAGAATGGTTGATGACACCAGTTTTCAGCTCGGTAAGGAGACCCGGGCGATTATCGAGAACTACAGCTTTACCCCCGGTACAGAGAGTGGTCAATTTGAGGCGACCATCCTGGATGGATTCTTCCGTTATGCCAGCGGTCAGCTGGGAGGGCTGGACAAGGGAACCCACACCACGATCAAAACCCCTACTGCACAGCTGGGTGTGCGCGGTTCAGAGCTGGAGGGGATGATTGAACAGGATGGTGCCACCACCTTTCTCCACCATGACGGTATTCTCGATGTGGCAGATGCCTATGGCCGGGGTTCGGTAACCCTGACAGAGCCGGGCACGGCCACCGCAGTCAGCTCAAGACCCGGTGCGCCTGCTGATGTATTCGAGGCTCCGGATTCACTTACAAAAGCCTTTGAGGAGGCACTCCCTCCTCCCCTGCCAGACTTTGTGGTAGAGGGGCGAGAAGAAGAGGGCGAAGAGGCGCTGGATCTTGAGCTGGAGATTAACCTGGATGAGCTTTCCGAAGAGGAGAAGGATGAGTTTGAACTCAAGCTGGCACAAGCCGCAGAGGAGCTGGTTGAGTTAGAGGGTGGAGCCACTACCACGACAGCGAACGAGATTCCTGTTGCAACAGATGACCATTTTCAGGGGAGTGAGGATCAGCTAATCACCGGAAGTCTGGTGAGCAATGACCAGTTGGGCGATGGGAAACTCAGCTGGAGTGTGGAGAGTGCCCCTCAACATGGTGAGGTAGTGATTGATGCGGAGGGGAATTTTGAATATCGTGCCATTGAGAACTATGAGGGAACCGACCGCTTCAGCTATACCATTCTGGATCGGGATGGTGAATCCTCTACCGCTGTGGTGACCCTCACTGTGGGGGGGGTGGCTGATGCCCCGGTTGTGACACAGGGGGGAGCAACGGCTCGATATGTCGAGAACATCCCTGCGGTACTTCTCTTCTCTGATGCACAGATCGATACCATTGAGAGCGGTGAGCAGTTGACAGCGCTGGTATTGACGGTGGAGGGGGTTGTTGATGGGGCCGCAGAGCAGTTGTGGATCGGCAGTGAGTATATCCTGCTGGATGGGAGCCGCTCCTCAGGAGAGATTGCAGGACAGGATTATACGGTTACTGTAGATGGTACGGTTGCCACCGTGAGCCTCAGTGGTCGTTGGGAGGTCAATGAGATTATTAACGCCATTGGCTATAGGAACAGCAGCCTTAACCCAACAGAGAGCAGTAGAACCGTCTCTCTGCTGAGCCTGACCGATAGTGGTGAGTTAACCAATGGCGGCCAGAATAACCGCATTTTTGATCCACAGATCTCCAGTACCGTTAATGTTTCGGGAATTAATAGCCTACCAACCGTTACCCATGGAGGCACCACCCTAGACTATTTCGAGTCAGGGGTAGCCACCCTGCTCTTTTCAGATGCACAAGTGGATACGATTGAGACGGGGCAGCAGCTGACAAATGTTGTCTTGACGGTGAGCGGTCTTGTCGATGGAGCAGCGGAAGAGCTATGGATTGGTAGTGAGTTTATCGTACTGGAT
>JABHIC010000156.1 GCA_018671205.1 Gammaproteobacteria bacterium | reverse complement strand
TAGCCAGTCAGGAATAAAGTTACCCAGTGGACAGCCATTGCGACAGCCGGGTACACCACAATCGAGACAGCGTGTCGCCTGTTGCTGGATTTGCTCAATGGTGAGCATCTCTCCGCTCTCCTGCCAGTCATGCCGGCGCTCTGTTGCAGATCGTGAAGGTGGCTCTATGCGGAGCTTGGGTGGCTCAGGCTCACGCTTGAGTAGGTGGCTGGCATTCTGCTGTAACGCCTGGTTAAACAGGTTGCGTACATCATGGATCTCCAGCGCATCGGTTGGACAGGAGGTGACACAACGTGCACACCCCATACAATCCTCAAGCCCGGTTACGGTTCCACTGGCCTGTCCCTGACTCCAGACCGGTATCCCCATATCGCACACCTGATCACAGCGTCGGCAGTCGATACAGCGCTCCTGATCCATATTGATGCCGTAGTAACCGGCATGGTTGAGCAGACCAAAGGTGGCCCCAAAGGGGCAGAGGTAACGGCAGTAGAAGCGGTTTCCGGTAATCGGCACAATAAAGAAGGAGCCAAAATAGGTGAGTCCAACCACCATGCCAAATCCACCCACCAGTGCCACACTCCAGCTATTAGGCGGGAACTGTGTAGAGACCATCACCCCGACATACCAGATAAAGAAGAACCATTTGGTATGGCGCAGCCGCCACGCCCAGTCACCCCGCAATGAGAAGCGACGGAAGGAAAACCCTACGGTTTCACGAATGCCCACACAGGGACAACCAAAGCCGCAGATGATCCTGCGCCCAAAGAGGTAGACCAGTAACAACACCAGAAAGAAGGTGAGAGTGCCTGGTGTGTGTAGTGCAGGAAAGACAGGCTGGCTCCAGACATAGCCGACGTAGGGCTCAAATTGAGGAGATAGCCATGGGATCAACCACCAGAACAGTGTCACCACCGAGACCAGAATAATCAGCCGCTTGCGGGTATAGAAATTCTGCTCGGCGCGGATACGCCACAACCCGAATGCCAGAATGATGGCGTACTCAGTGTAGCGGTTGAGCCAGATCGGGCTTTCGTAGAGGTAGAGCCAGGATTCATTGATCCAGCCCAGAAAGGCAAGCGTAAAGGCTGCCATTGAGAGTGCCATCACCCACCCCTTGTAACGACCGGGCAACAGCCCCTGGTGCAAGGCCCCGCTGGAGCGCGCATGGTAAGTCAGTTGGATGGGGGCTGTTTTCACTGTATCTCTTTTACTGTAGGGTACTATTGGACTTATGATAACAGCAGCTCCATAATGTCAGAACAGTTCGTCTACCAATAAATAGCTACTACTCATCATGAATATCATACGTTCAACCATTGTATTACTTCTCTTTTCCATCGTTAATGTGAGCTATTCGATGGATCGTACTCCGGTTGGGGTTTCGGGTATTGTCTCAGCGGGGTACAGAGACAAAGACCGGACAATGGAGATAGAGTTCAAGAATGGAAAGGTCATTCAGTACTATGGGGTTATATTCTCAACCTACGACAAATTGATGTTCTCAGAAACCAAGGGGAGATATTTCAAAGAAAATATAAAGGGGCGGTTTGAGAAAAAAACCGTACAGACAAAAAAAAGCAAAAAGAAAAAAAAGAAGAAAAAGAAAAAACGTAAAAAGGGTAAAAAGAAGAAGATAGACAGATAACCCTATCTTTTGCTGTGTCCCCCTCCTGGCAACAACAGGTCGCTCAGGCAGACCAGACTCCGGAAACGCTCGCTAGCACACTACAACTCCCCTCCCGTATGGTGGTTGAGATGATGGGGGGTGACCTCTCTTTTCCTATTCGTGCTACTCAGAGCTATCTGAGCCGGATTGAACCGGGCAACCCGGATGATCCTCTGTTACGACAGATACTCCCCACTACAGAGGAACAGCTTATCCTGCCCGGATTTAGCCAAGACCCGGTGGGTGATCAGGCGGCTCTTCAGAGCGAGGGGCTGCTACAGAAATATCGGGGACGCGCACTGCTGATAACCACCCCAAACTGCGCGATCCACTGTCGCTACTGTTTCCGTCGTCACTACCCCTATCGTGAAAACCACCGTTCACACCAGTACCATGAGCCATTGCGCTGGATTGCATCAGAGGCCACGCTGGATGAGGTGATTCTCAGTGGGGGAGATCCCCTCCTTTTGAGTGATTCACGCCTCTCTGATCTACTGGAGAGGCTGGAGTCCATTGCCCATCTGAAAACCCTCCGTATCCATACCCGGGTGCCGGTAGATCAGAGAG
>JABHIC010000155.1 GCA_018671205.1 Gammaproteobacteria bacterium | reverse complement strand
TTGAGGCACTGTTGGAGGGGGCGGGTATGGCAGACCTAAGGATCTCTTCGGGGGATGAGCGAGAGGTGATGAAAAAGGTTGGGGGGATATTGAGGGAGGTGGCCGCAGGGTTAACTCAGGCACTCATGGCTGAAAGTGAGATTAAAAGCCAGTTTCGCATTACAGTGAAGGGCCTCAAGCCAGAAGGGAATAACCTTTTACGGTTTTCTGTGAATGAACAAGATGCACTGGAAAAGTTACTGACTACAGATGGGGTGGGCTTTCTCTCACCCGTGGAGTCGGTACGGGAGGGGCTGGAGGATATTCAGGCCAATCAGTTGGCAATGATGGCAGGTACGCAGGCTGTATTAGCCTCTCTATTGGATAAATTTGATCCACAAAAACTTGAAGAGCAGTTTCAAAGCCACTCCATGTTTGGCAAGAAAGGGCGATATTGGGATGCCTATCAACACTACTATCAGGGGTTCGTAGATGAGTCAGGTGAGGACTTTCACACCTTATGTGGACATGTGTTTGCCAAGGTCTACGAAGAGCAGATTCGTGAAATTGAGAAGAGCCGCAACGGAATAGCCGGTGGTGGAGACGCGGTGTGATCGTTACTGTGGATGAGCGCTGGTCCGCACTTGCCAACACCCCCATTAGTGAACAGAGTCCGGTAGGCGATAAAGCGGATTATGAGAGTGAGTGGGAGCAGATCAGAGGAGAGATTGATGGTGTAAATGGTACCGATTGGGAGAAAGTCGTTACCTGGAGTGAGACGATTTTGCGATGGAAATCGAAAGATCTTCGGGTTGCCAACTATCTTGCATACGGGCTTTTTCTGCTAAAGGGGTATGAGGGGTTGGCCTCCGGGCTGACCGTTATTCGCGGCCTGATTGTGGCAGACTATTGGGATACGTTGCACCCGATCAAGCTGAGGGCAAGGGCGAAATCGGTAAGCTGGATGATGGAACGGCTGAGAGAGACTCTCTTGGTAAAGGTGCCGACAAGCGTCGACCAGGAGTGGGTAAAGATTGGCTGTGGATTAATGGAAGAGATTGATCAGCTGTTCGCAACCCGGTTAGAAAACCGGCTTCCACAGTTTGTTGAGGTGATTCGTATCTTTCAGCAAATGGTAGCTGAGAGGGTTGCCACTGAAGAGAGAGAAAAGAGCCATTCACCATCCCCGCGCCTCTCTCCCCAGGTGGGGGCCCCAGCGATAACTACCGCCGCAGATGTCCCTAAAGCCCTTCGGGCCAGTAAAGAGGCACTGCGTAATCTTGCTGAATTTCTACGTGAGAGAGAGCCGAGTAATCCCCAATCCTATTTCTTATTGCGTACGGGAATATGGATAGAGATAAATAAGTTACCGGATAATGATCATGGAATCTCTCAGATTCCTGCGATGCAGGGAACACGACTGAATTATTTAAATCAACTGCAGCAAAATGAGCAGTGGGAGGTGCTGATTGTTGAGGCAGAAAAGAGTTTCTGCAACTCTCCATTTTGGCTGGATGGTCACCGTTTTGTGACCAATGCACTGGAATCATTGGGGGCGGAAGAGGCACGTCAGGCGGTGGTAGATGCATTAAGAGGTTTCTTGCTCCGCTTCCCTAAAGTGGTTGATACCAAATTCAGTAACGGGAAGGGGTTTGCTGATGAGATAACCCGAGCCTGGATTGTGAGTGAGGTGTTAGGCGAGAGCACGAGAGAAGAAGAGGCTGCTGGCGATGAGGGGCTGCCCTGGCTGGATGCCTCGATGGAGGCATCAAAATTTGTAGCCAAAGGAGAGGTTAAAGAGGGGCTTGCTCTCTTTGTGAGGGGAAAGCAGCAGGCGAGAAACCGGCGTGAAAATTTTATGTGGGAGCTGGAACAGGCGCGCTGTTATTTGGATGCAGGCTATGTCGATGTGGCAAGGTTACAGCTGGAATATCTGGATGGTCTGGTTGAGCGATATGCCTTGGAAGAGTGGGAGCCGGAACTTAGCCTTGATATTGCGCGCCTGTTGCTTGTATGTAATGATCCGTCTGTGCAACAACAACCGCTCTCACTGGAAAAGCAGTTACATAAGGAGCGGTGGCAGGCTCGAATCAGTCGCTTTGACCCAGTAACAGCAATAGAAATGAGTAGTAGATAATCAGATCCATTAAGGAGGATTGAGATGGCATCAAGAGGTACCGTTGCTCCTAAAGAGCGAATCAATATGTAACTATTCAGGGGTGTTAACGGAAAATAATCCTTGACAGGCTTTTTCAGCAAAAACATGTTTTTTAGTCCACCCCCGTACCTCTTGCACATTTTGCTTTCAATCGCTCACAAACCACCTGTACGGCATCTAATTTAAACCAGCCATCCGGCGACTGCCTTTGT
>JABHIC010000013.1 GCA_018671205.1 Gammaproteobacteria bacterium | reverse complement strand
TCCGTACTCGAGTCCTCATGTACTCGCATGTACACTGCGGCTCTCCGTGCGGTGCTTTCTTGCACTCACAGAAAAATCACTATTTTTAGAGGTGCCCTATATGCGCAATCAGAGGTAAACGCCTCAGAGGAGGTACTGCATAAGATTTTTTCTGAGATTATGATCAATCTACGGAGAAATACTCCAGCGGATGGTAGGGTTCAGATTACCAGTGAGGATGAGGATGAGGATGAGTATGTACACCTCACTATTGAAAATAGCAGTGAGGGGATTCCAGCCGATGCCATGGAGCGGGTTTTTGACCCCCTCTATCGATATCAGGATCCCTTAACCCACTCCAGTGGTTTTGAGTATGGGGGTGGGGGAATAGGGATGGGGCTATCAATTGTCAGGCAGTTGGTCACTGCTCTGAATGGAGAAATCTGGTTTGAAAACCGCCGCTCTACCACCGCTGGGCAGGAAAACAGGGTCGCTCTCCACTTACGCTTAAAGAGATTGTAAAGACTAGGGTTGTCGGAGTGCTAGCGCTCAAACTCCCGTTTTTTTATCCCTTCCGGGCGGTTTTTACTCTCCGAGCTGAAGCGAAAACGTCCCGCCAGTACACACCCTTTCATCCCCGGATCGCAGGGGGTCTGTGGAGTCGAGTCACCAGGCCGAACTACCTTTTGGCAGATGCCATTGGCATCATGTGGACAGCCCCATCCCCCCATTATTTCTCGTTCTGGAAATATTTACGGTAACGTTTGGGCCGTTTTTTGTCCCGCAACTTAAAGTTTTCGGGCAATAACCAGCTCTGGTCACCTACCTGCTCACCAATCTCAAACGGACTGGGCATAGAGATGTTAGGAAGCTCCCAACCGCCAGGCATTCTGGGGGCATCTGCGAGAAAGTCCTCTGCCTCATGGAAGGCCTCATCGGGTGGATCAGAGAACTTGCCAGAATCACCCCAGGGTGCGCCAGGTTCCCAGGGTTTGTAGTGCCAGGGGTTGCCCGTACCAGGAACGGGCCAAAACTTCATCGGACTCATGTCAAAGTTGGAGTCATTGCCCCAGGGGGGCTCCATGCTGGGGGGGTTAAAGGAGGGGTTAATAGAGGGGGCTCTATACTGCTGGTTGGGCCCTTATTGAGGAGGACGATATCCCATCGGTGGGCCATAAGGGTTGGCGCCAGGGTTGGCTCCGGGAAATCCATAACCATAGGGAGCATTACCGCGGGGGGGCTGTCTCATTCCAGGGGGTGCTCCCCATGGTGCCATCCCTTGTTGAGGCATCATTCCGTAAGGAGAGGGCATCATTGCCGGATTAAAGGGCATAGCCCCCTGCTGCGGCTGTCCCTCAGCCAAGGCATTAACGCTGGAGGTGAGAGCGATAAGAGCCCCCAAGGCAATCATTGGGTTTGATTTATTCATGAAATCCTCATGGAAATTTGCTGTTGCAACAGATTAAACGTGATAATAGCAATAATATATCACGGATAGGGGAGGGATGCAGTTCAATTGATCATTTGAATATGTCCCCGAAAATATTAACAGAGAGGGAGAGACGTGCGTCAACCGACTATTTATCAGGAACACCATTTTGAGGTGCAGCGTTCAACCATTCCACAGTGTGGGCAGGGACTCTTTACCCGGGTGCCTCTCTACAAGGGCGATACCATTGGCTCTTATCTGGGAGAGATGATTACCGATGCGCAGTCAGAGCAGGAGCCTTACCTCAGCTCCCACTATCTGCTTTGGCTCTGTTGTGACTGTCTGATTGTGGGAGAGAACTACACCCGTTTCATTAACCACTCCGCTAAGCCGAATGCTCAGTTTGTGGTCTCTACCCGGTGGAAAAAAGCGCGTGTAGAGGTGACCCGGAAGATTCTTTCCGGGGATGAGATCTTTCTCGATTATGGCCCAGGCTTCTGGGAGGCTACGGAGGTGAGTTGTGTTCAACACGATTCGGGTTGAGGGGGATAATTTTATTATGATCCTTGTAAGGATCCTCTTTCATTGCCACTCTTCCTGAAGCGCTTGTTTACTCCAAGTGACTATGCAACTATAAGCAAAATTGTATGGTGTTTAAATGAATGTGCAGAAAATAATTTTGAAAAAGAGTCTGCCGGTCACCCAAAAAGCAATACAGCTTTTCTCTGATCAGCTGATGGTGCTCCGCGTGTAGAGCAGATGGACTGTACTAGGAGGGGATATAGATGCATTTTATCAACACCCGCAGCACCAGACAGCCTCAATAGAGGAGACATCAGCATAGAGGAGACATCAGCCAACATGGAGGAGATGATGACAACAGTGGACCAGAGTAGTGGCAATGCGAAGCAGGCCAATGTACTCTCTGCTGAGGTGCGCGAGGCAGCACGAGCGGGGGAGGTATGTAGCCTGGCACCGCGCAGTACGGGGTCAGCCACCTCCTGTGAGGATATGAACCAACGAGCAGTGGCACTGCGCGATCGAGTGAAGTACTTTAAAATCTAATGAATAATCGAATTCTTGTTATTGATGATGACTCTCAGGTCATCGAAACCTACCGGGAGATTTTTGACCCCGCCGAGGATGAACTGAGTCTGTTGGCCGATGCGGTTGGACTTCTTGATGAGCCGGATAAGGGGTACCTAAGTTTTCCCTTTCAAATGATGAGTGCCACCCAGGGAGAGGATGGGGTAGCACTGGCGACAATGGCCTATGAGATGGGACAGCCCTTCGCGGTAGCATTGATTGATATGCGTATGCCCCCTGGGTGGGATGGATTGCGTACAGCCACAGCGTTGAGAGAGCTGGATAGCCAGATCTATATTGTGATCGTCACCGCGTATACTGACCGTAGCATTGAGGAGATTCATAGCATTCTCCAGCATGATGCTGTGTTGGTCTATAAGCCTTTTACCGGGGATGAGATCTTCCAACTGGCTCGAACGCTCTGTATTAGCTGGAATGATCGTAAGGAGAAGGAGGCAGCTTTTGAGGAGGTAGAGAAACTAGCCTCCTATCCTGATGAAAACCCTGCCCCGGTATTGCGTTTTAGTGAGACGGGAGAGCTGCTTTACTTTAACTCCTATAGTGACCCAGTGCTCTCCATGATGGGACTCTCTGCGCTGGGAGATGGTCTGGTGGGAGCCTGGCTGAAACGTATTCAGGCGGTCTATCAGGATGGCAGGATGCTGGATATTCAGGCCGCCAGTGGGAGTCAGTTTTTTCTTCTGACCCTGGTGCCGATTCATGATAAGGGGTATATCAACTGTTACGCCAGAGACGAGACCCGGCGTTATCTGCTCACTCGTCAGTTGACCTACCAGGCTCGTCATGACTCCCTGACAGGGTTAATCAACCGCCGTGAGTTTATCCGTAAACTCAATCTGGTATTGCGTCGTATCCATGATCAGGGTGGAGAGCATGCACTGCTCTATCTGGATATGGAACACTTTAAAGAGGTGAATGATGCAGTGGGGCATCTAGCTGGAGATCAGGTGCTTCAGGAGTTCTCTAATATGTTGCTCAATGAGGTCAAGGATGGGGATGTGCTCTCCCGTATTGGCGGCGATGAGTATGCCATGCTGGTCTACAATGTGACCCCGGAACAGGCGCGTTCCGTTGGAAAAAGGCTCTCCCGTGCAGTAGCAAAGAAAGCTTTCAGGTGGCATGGGAATGAGTACTCTCTGGGAGTGACTGTCGGTATTGCTATGCTGCAGCATGATAAATTGGGTGATGCTGAAGAGCTACTGATGCGGGCGGATAGTGCCTGCTATGCAGCAAAAGAGCTGGGAGAGGGGGAGGTCTATATCCACAGTCTGGATCGCCCGGTCTCTGAGAAGCAGGTCGAGCGGGTCGAGTTGGCCAATGAGGTGCAGGAGGCGCTCAATAGTGGGGGGTTTGTGCTCTATCGGCAGCGGATAGAGTCTACTCAGAGGAGTGGAGAGGGTGAACTGCGTTACGAGGTGCTGTTGCGCATGGAGGGTGATGATGGAGTCATTAGTCCGGCTGAGTTTATCCCCAATAGTGAACGCTTTAATCTGATGGTGGTACTGGATCGTTGGGTGATTGAGCATACTCTGCACACGATTTCAGCAGAGAGTGAAAGCGATCTACCCGCGACTTACATTATCAATATCTCAGGAACAACGCTGGCTGGGGAGGGGATCGAGATCTATATTCGAGATCAGATTCAGGAATATGGGGTGAAACCATCCCGGCTGATTTTTGAGGTCACTGAGCAGGTGGCTTACTCACAGGTGACAGAGCTGCAGCAATTTATTGAGGAGATTCACCAGCTGGGGGCGAGGATATCCATTGCGGAGTATGGTGGTTTAGGTGCCTCATTTACCACGCTACAGAAGCTGCCGGTGGATATCCTTAAGATTGATGGTAAATTAATTCAGGGGGTGATCCACAATCCGGTAGAGAAGACAATTGTAGAGTCTATTCAGCGTCTGGCGGAGGTACTGGGAATGGAGAGTACTGCACTCTCCGTAGAGAATCAGGAGACCGTAAGGGTGCTGCGCAGGCTGGGCATCGATTATCTACAAGGGTTCTATATTGGAAAACCGGAGCCCTGGGATGCGTAGCCTTACTGTTGGAGGCGCGGGGTGAGTCTCTCTCTGGAACAGACGGTTGCCAAGATTGATGCACTGGAAAAGAGTAACCGGGTGCTCAAGGAGCAACTGCGAGAGCATCAGGAGCGGGGGGGGGGAGCACTCGACCATCAACAACTATCTGAGTCAGCTTCACCACCATCTGGTCGAGGTCAAAAAGAGTGAGTCTCACTATCGTGAGATGAACCAGACTCTGCACGAGGCCAACTACTATACCAAAAGTATTCTTGACTCCATGACGGAGGCCCTCTTTGTGACCAGTAGTGAGGGTTTTATTGAGCAGGTGAATCCAGCGGCTGAGCGGCTGTTGGGATATGGAATGGAGGAGATGATTGGAAAGAGCATTGCTGAGCTCTTTGTGGAAGAGGAGGAGGAGGAGAGTGACGACCTCTTTTTCTCGGTAGATAGCCCGCTTGATCAGCTAATCCGAACGGGTAAGGGGAATAAAATTGAGCAGTTGATGCTACATTTGAGTGGTGAGCAGATTCCGGTGATGATCTCGGGAGAGATTGCCCAGCCTACCGAGGCGGAGCGCTACATTGTGGTGGTAGTTCAGGATATGCGGGAGCGTAAGCGGATGGAGGAGCAGGCACAGTATAATGCTTTCCAGTCAGGCGTAGCGGAGATGAGTATCACCATCCTCCATAATATTGGTAATGCGGTTACCGGGCTCTATGGGAGTTCGACCCGCATCATCAAACAGGGAGAGAATATTCGCAGAATCTCACAAATGTTGATTGAGTCGTCGAAAAAAATGGTCGCGGAGATTGAGTCTCTGCATCAGACTGAATCACCATTGCTGAAAGAAGGGGGAATGGTTGGCAATGTTCCCACGCTTCTGCAGCGCTCCGGAGAGTTGTTGGAGAAGATGGTGGGGGGAGAGATCATCCCTAGTGCGGAGGCTGTTGAGGAGGGGATCAACCACATCTCTGAGGTCATCCGTATCCAGAAGAGCTCCGCAGCAATGAGCCATACCATTACCTCGTTTCGACTCAATGAGCTGATGCAGAATATCATGGTGATGCAGCAAGAGATCATGGAAAAACATGGGGTTGAGGTCATCATGAATCTGGATGAGGTGGCTGGAAAGCTCTATTTGCCACGAAATCAGCTCATTCAGTTACTGCTGAATCTATTGAAAAATAGCAGAGAGGCGATTGTTGATCGTTACCAGAGGGATAAGGTTAAAGGGCGGATTGAGGTGGTTGCTGAACCGCGGGGTACGCTCGAATTTAGCCTCTGCGTCATTGATAATGGTTGTGGCATACCAGAGAAGAGTCTCAGTAAGCTTTTTGTTCATGGCTATACCACGAAAATGGAAGGAAGTGGATTTGGTCTTCACTCTGCGGCAAACTTTGTCAATAAGCTGGGGGGGGGGTATGACAGTAGAGAGTGAGGGGGAAGATCAGGGGGCTCGTATCTGTATGTTGCTCCCCTATCGTTCTGAATAGACTGTGAAGTGGTTCAGGTAATTCGACCCCGCATCTCAATGGCCTCAGCTACCCGCTTAATCGATAGCATAAAGGCTGCGGTACGGTAGGAGAGCTCTTTTCTCGAGTGGGCCAGCGCGGCCGTCTCATAAAAGCTGTCGACCAGTTTTCGCTCCAGTTTTCGGGTAACCTCTCCATCCTCCCAGTAGTGGCGCTGTAGGTTCTGTACCCACTCATAGTAGGAGACAATCACTCCTCCGGCATTGGCCAGAATGTCAGGAATGACCGGGATGTTCTTTTTCCACAGCACCTCATCTGCGGTTGGAGTGGTTGGACCATTAGCCCCCTCAATCACCACCTTGCAACGTAGACACTCTGCATTCATCTTGTGAATCACTCCACCCAGAGCAGCAGGGATGAGGAAGTCACACTCCAGACAGAGTAGCTCATCCTGTTCAATGGGTTCAGCCAGTGAGGAGAGGTGGATAGAGCCGTGTGCCTCCTGGTGTTCCAGCAGGGCGGGGATATCGAGCCCCTCTTTGTTGTAGATGGCACCACGGGCATCACTCACAGCGATAATTTTGCAGCCATACTCATGCAGCGTTCTGGCGGCCCAGCTGCCTACATTACCAAACCCCTGAATGGCTACGGTTGCCCCCTCTAGCGGCATGTTGCGGTGCTTGGC
This sequence comes from Gammaproteobacteria bacterium, assembly GCA_018671205.1. GTDB lineage: Bacteria > Pseudomonadota > Gammaproteobacteria > Thiopontia. Next base: position 6,041 of record JABHIC010000013.1, on the reverse strand, counting down.
GGTCTCACGCAGGGTGATGGAGACCCCGACCCCGGTAGCGGATTCTCTGCCCTGAGAGCCCCCCAGGCTGATCGGCTTCCCGGTGACAATGCCGGGGCTATAGCCATTGGTTTGGCTATATTCATCCATAATCCACGCCATAATCTGGGCATTGGTATTCACATCGGGTGCCGGGATATCGGTCTGTACCCCAATCACCGGGCTGATGGCACGTACAAAGGTTCGGGTTAACTGTTCCAGTTCACGTTGAGAGAGGGTGGCCGGATCTACCTGAATCCCCCCTTTGGCACCACCAAACGGGATATCGACTAGTGCGGTTTTGAAGGTCATCAGGGCAGAAAGAGCGCGCACCTCATCAACATCGACCTGGGGATGGAAGCGGAGCCCCCCCTTAAAAGGGCCTCTCGCGTCATTATGTTGAATGCGGTACCCTCGTAATACCTTGAGTGAACCATCATCCCGGATGAGTGGTAGCTCTACAGCCAGTTCTCGATCAGGATACTTCAGTAGAGAGGCGAGGTTTTCATCCAGCTTCAGCTCCTGGCTGGCACGGTCAAACTGATCACAATAGGATTTAAAGTTATTAATCTCCATCGATAATTTTCCTCTACTTTTACTGACCCATCGGTTTCATCGAGCATAGCATGTTAGCTACGTCCGCTTTTGGGTTTTGGAGTAAAAAGCATGCAGGGGCGACCATCGGCGTGTAGTACCTCGATGGAGGGGAGTTGGGCACTCTTGATGCCATAGGCCTGGCAGCCCCGGGGGAAAGAGGGCTCCCAGGTGATAAAAAAGTGTTTACAACGAAAGCAATCAGGTGCTTTATGTCTCATTTGAAAATTATACTGAGCAGATAGAGTTGAGTTTAGCGGTTACTCTGATATTCTACGAAATTAAGGGGGGCATAACTACACCCTCTTTACATCAAGTGGGGTATGACTAAGCCAAGTCATAGAGTTGGGGAAAACAGGGAGAAGGTGATGAGTAAACAACTAGCTAGACATTTCATGCTGGGGGCTGGGCTATGGCTCTTTCTACAGCCGGGGGTGGGCGCTGAGAAGGTGGTGGCGATTACCCAAGGATTAGGGGAGGTTCGGGTGTTGCATGGGCAGGAGTGGATTGTGTTGGAGCGTAATCAGGATACAGAAAATCGTATCGATGATGATTATGCACGAACCTCGCGCCCCTGTCCCCCCTTCTGCATTCAACCGATGGAGGTGACTCCCGAAGTAGAGTCCATTGGTGAGCTTGAGCTACTCGACTTTATGCGTTATCAGGTGAATCCGGGCAGTGGAGTGATGGTTGATGCAAGGACACCGGATTGGTATGTGAAGGGGACTATACCTGGCTCGATCAATGTGCCTTATTCGGATCTGGATACCCAATTGGGCGCAGATGACTTCTCTATTGAGTTTTCACTGGAGCAGTTCGGCGCTACAAAAAAGGAAGCGGGATGGGATTTCTTTCAGGCTAAAACGTTGTTGCTCTGGTGTAATGGTCCCTGGTGTGGACAGTCACCAACAGCGATTCGGGCACTGTTAGCGCTGGGTTATCCGGCGGAGAAGCTCAAGTATTATCGGGGAGGAATGCAGATGTGGCAGTTGATGGGGTTTCCAGTGGCGTTACCGGCTGATAGCCGATGACCCTGAGGGGAAAGCTCTTATCCGGCTTTGGGATGATGCTGTTGCTGTTGTTGATACAGGGGGTCTTTTCCGGGTTGATGTTTCGCCAGAGCCAGCAACTGGAGCAGTCTGTTTCAACGGTGGAGCTACCCCTGGTGCTGGAGGTGCTGGAGCTGCGAGAGTTACTCTATCAGACAGAAGGTGCACTGAACGGGTGGATTCTCTCCGGAGAAGAGAGCTTTAGAGAGCAGTATAGAACGCTCTGGACGAGAGTGATGGAGAAGAATAGCCAGATAGAGGTCTCGACACTGGATTTGGAAATTCTATTGCTAAAGCGCAAGCAGGATGAGGCTTTTGTGTTGGCACATACGCTGGAAGGTGAGCCTGCAAAGGAACTGTTTCAGAATAAGTTATTGCCAAACGCTAAGGAGGTGCAGAGTGCTGCACGCCGTCTGCTCTTCTATGAGCGTCGTCGGGCTCAGGGGGATGCCAGCTTTCAGAGCCTCAAGCAGAGTAAGATGCTGGTCTATACCCTCTCTAACTTTCAGCGTTCATTTTCAGAGCTGCTGGCTTTGTTGAATACGGTGCTGTTGAGTGGTGACAGGGATGGAGAGCGCCGTTTTATCAAACATTGGCGCGAGAATCAGGGGGCCTGGGTAGCGCTGAACCGGGCAGAACTCACTACCCAGCAGCAGGCTGAGATGGGCCGTATTCGGGCAGTGCGACAGCATTTTCATCAGGATGCCCTGAAAATGATTGAGTTACGGATGGACCCCAAATGGAACCTGGCAGCCTGGAAGGTGAGCCAAGAGGTTTCACTGTTGTTACTACAGGTGGTGGAGCAGGTGGATGAGCTGGTTTCTCAGCGTACGGAGCAGATGAATCAGGGCTTTGAACGTCACGCAGAGATGATGGATGAGGGAGGCAAGGTGGTCTGGCTCTTTCTGGTGGTGGCGCTGTTGACGGTTCTGTTAACGGCACGAGCATTGATCCTGAGGATCTACCGCCCGATTCAACGGGTGCAGCAGGTCTTTCAGGAGATTCTGAGTAAAGATTATCACTCTCCGATCAAGGTAGAGAGTAATGATGAGATGGGGGTGCTGTTGATGTCTCTGAAGGAGATGCGTGAGCAGCTACGGGATGCGGAGATTGACGAGCAGGCTAGCCGAAGTGCGTTACTGAATCAGAAATTTGCCCTCGATCAGGCCGCCAATGTCAGTGCAACAGATCTGGATGGGGTGATTGTCTATGTCAATCAGAGAATGCTGGATCTGACCGGGTATAGTGAAGAGGAGGTGATTGGAGAAAGGCATGATCTATTTAAATCCGGCATCCATGATGAAAGTTTTTACCGAGAGATGTGGGATACCATGAGTGCTGGACTGGTCTGGCATGGGGAGATCTGTGATCGCACCAAGGATGGAGACCTGGTATGGCTGGATACCACGATTGTCCCCTTTCTGGGAGAGAATATGCAGCCTATTGAGTATATGGCCATCCGTAATGATGTGACCCTGATCAAGGAGTCAGAGCAGCGTATTCGGGAGGAGCAGGAGAGAACTATTGCGGCCAACCATGACCTGCAGCACTCCATGCAGCGGCTACAGGAGACCCAGCAGCAGTTGGTGGAGTCAGAGAAGATGGCCTCATTGGGAGGGCTGGTGGCGGGTATCGCCCATGAGGTTAATACCCCGTTGGGGATTGGCGTCACTGCGGCCTCTTACCTGAAGGATCAGACGGATCAGCTGCTTGATCAATATCAGCAGAAGACGATGAAACGTTCTGCTCTGGAGCAATACCTGAAGGGGGCGGCTGAGTCTACCTCAATTGTGTTAGATAACCTGATGCGTGCCAGTGGGTTGGTTAAGAGCTTCAAGCAGGTGGCGGTGGATCAGAGTAGCGATGAGAGGCGCTCTTTTCATCTGCAACCATACCTGAATGATATTCTGAGAAGTCTCCACCCCAAACTGAAAAAATTGCCGCATCAGGTTCTCATCGAGGGTAGTGAAGAGATTGAGGTGATGAATGATCCCGGTGCATTTTCTCAGGTGATTACCAACCTGGTGATGAACTCGGTGATTCATGGGTTGGATGATGAGGTTGCCGGGACAATTACTATGACGATTGATGAAGATGACGAGAGAGTCACTCTTCTCTACCAGGATGATGGCAGAGGGGCATCCGCTGAGGTGGTTGAGAAGATATTTGAGCCTTTCTTTACCACTCGCCGGGGAGAGGGGGGAAGTGGGCTGGGTATGCATCTGGTCTATAACCTGATCACCCAGAAGATGAAGGGGGGAATTGAGTGTCAGAGTAAGCCTGGAGAGGGGATGTCATTCCAGATTTCTCTCCCTAAATAGAAGCCTAGGTAAAAACTTTATGTTGGCATGAAGATTGCATTTTATTCGATTGTTGGTTGAATATGTTGGAAGTGACAATTTTTTGGAGAATAATGTAATGATGAGTCAACTGAGAGAAGATCTGCTGAATGCCATTGGCACCACCTACCAACAGCTATCCAGTGCGATGGCGGTCGGAGAAGAGCAGCATGCTCGCCGTGCATTGGGACGGTTGAGGCAGCTGAAAGAGCGTCTGGTTGCTGCTCGTGAAGAGGAGCAGCAGCGCTATGTGCATGTGGGCTGTTCTGGCCGTAGCTGCCTGGTGAGCCGGGATGAGGATGGTCTTTCTGCTCTGGTTCAGGCCTGGCGCGGTACAGAGGAGTGCGAGGTTACCCGTTTTCGAACGATGGAAGCGGCTCACCACTCCCTGACTCACTCCGGTTATGTGGCGATGTCTGCTGTATAACCATCGTCATCGCCAGTTAAAGTTGCCTGTTTTTTACCAGAGCTGAGTCTCTGTTTGGCGTAGTTGATCTACGGTTTTTCCGCTGACAGACTCTATCGCCGGGCGTGGCTCAAATCCCTTACGGAAAGTGAGTAGCCGTTTCCGTTTCTGTTGTGGGGGAGCTGTTCTTCCACTTCTTGGATCGACGTAGCGGGTAACCATCCCCTCTGGCTGTTTTACCGCGCTTGGTGGCACCCTCTTCAAGGCATCGTCCATAAAACGGATCCACATCGGTAGCGCGGTGTGACCACCCGACTCCCCTTTTCCCAGTGGGCGGGGTTGATCATATCCAATCCAGCTTACGGCCAACAGATCTGGGTGATAACCGGCAAACCAGGTATCTACTGCCTGGTTAGAGGTTCCTGTTTTTCCTCCAACATCTTGCCGCTTTAGCTTTTTTGCCGCCTGCGCAGTGCCGCGTTGAATCACTTTTTTTAGCATTCCATCCATCAAATAGTGCACTTGTGCGTTGAGTACACGAGGGCGTCTCCTCTTTTTACAGAGTTTGCAGTTGCTGATGGAGGCCCCTTTGATCGACTTAATCAGGTAGGGGGAGACCAATTTTCCGCCATTGGCGAAGGGGGTATAGGCCTTGGCGACCTCCAGAGGAGAGGCGGGTAAACTGCCGATGGCGAGGGTTAGGTCTCGATGCTGTGCAATCCGTTGCTGCGGTAGTCCGAGTCGCTTGAGGTGGTGCTGGACAGGTTTAAAACCGGTCTGTAAGAGTAGACGAATAGAGGCGAGATTCCTTGAGTGGATCAGCCCATCCTCCAGTAGAGTCGGGCCATAGAAACGGTGTCCCGAGTTGGCTGGTTTCCAGGGAGGAAAGTCCAGTGAGCCCCTGAATACTAGGGGAGCATCATTGATGAGCGTTGCCACGCTCTTCCCCTGCTGCAGTGCGCTGGTATAGATCAGAGGCTTAATGGTTGAACCCATCTGGCGTACCGATTGAGTGACCCGATTGAAAGGGGTCTTGCTGAATGAGGTACCACCACTGAGTGCGGTAATAGCACCACTGCTTGGGGCGAGTGCGACGATGGCCCCCTGTACCCCTTCTGGTGGGGGTTTGGATACGCTGTCCGCCCTCTCTCTGTGCTGCTTGTGCTGTCGCTTATTCACCTCATCTACCGTTTTTCGCAGAGCACGTACCGCACTTTTCTGATGGCTAGGATGGATGGTTGTAGTCACGATGATGCCGGATGTATAGGCGCGGTTACCCAGTTCACGGACGATCTCTGCACGAACCATCTCCGCAGCATAGGGTGCCTTGGTTTTGACCGAAGGGCGATGAATGGTTGCCGTGAGTGGTCTCTGGATGGCTGCTTGATACGCCTCTTGGGTGATGAATTTTAGCTCTGCCATCCGCCTCAATACGTAATCTCTGCGTGTTTTGGCGCGTTCAGGGTTACGGATAGGGTTGATCGTTGAGGGGGCCTTGGGCAGGGCAGCGATCATTGCAGTTTGGGCCAGAGTGGCCTGTTTGGGCAAGACACCATAGTAGGTGTGAAAAGCGGCAGCGATGCCATAAGCACGGTGGCCCAGAAAGACCTTGTTGAGATAGAGGGTGAGGATCTC
>JABHIC010000154.1 GCA_018671205.1 Gammaproteobacteria bacterium | reverse complement strand
CTCGCTCAGATTCTGCGGGTGCCTCTATAACAGTAGTCCCCCAGAGACCGAGAACATCAGTTCCAAAAAAATAAAAAATTTTACATAGAACCGTTGCACCAACTGCACCAACTGCACCAACTGCACCAACTGCACCTCAGTAACTTGACCCACGATCTTCAACTGGTATACTCACAATAAACCCATCGCAGCACAGACCAGCACCTCGATCAAGCAGACTGGAGAGATATTCAAATGGAACTGATACAAGAGACCAGTGTTCCTCACTGGTTACAACCCCCTAAGAAAGACACAAGTACCGAGTACAATGAATGGACTTGGGAGGAAACCCTGCGCCGGTTATCTTCTGGTGAGCCACTCTCTGCTATATGTAGGGATGAAACAATGCCTGATTATGGTCGGTTCATGCGATGGATACACAATGGTAAGCACCCTGAGAGGAAGGAACGGTATCGTGATGCTCAACAGTTAGCGACAGAGTTCCATGGTGATTCGATGCTGGAGGAGATGGACAGTCAGTATGATGAGAATGGACTGCCTAAAGATCTGGGGTGGCAGCAGGAGAGGAACAGGACCAGGAAGTTCCTAATGGCATCATGGAATAAGGACCGGTACAGTGAGAAGAAGGATGTTGCGAAGGTGGAGGTGAATATGGGTACATTAGCACTCGATGCGCTGCGTAAGCGTGAGATTGACGTTACGCCTGAGTTGGAGAGTAATTCAATGGTATTGGAGCATGATGATGAGTAAAGGTAGCAAGCAGAGACCGGTGGATAAGAAGAAGTTCGATGATAACTGGGACAAGGTGTTCAAGAAGAACCGTCGTAACGATAACGACTTTGGTGTGCTGCATGGGAAGAACGAATGTCCCAAGTAGATCAGAACGTCTTTATGGAGTGGGTGGATCGTTATCGGGATCATCCTACTCTGTTCGTGCAGGAGGTGCTTGGGGTAGACCCCGATCCATGGCAGAAGGACTTTCTGGAGGCGATAGCTGCGGGTAATCGTAAGGTTACCGCGAAGAGTGGGCATGGTGTGGGGAAGTCAACTGGTTCGTCGTGGGCGATGTTATGGTTCTTTATGACCAGAGCGCCGGTTAAAGTGGTGGTGACGGCACCGACAAGTGCGCAGCTGTTCGATGCGATGTTTGCCGAGCTGAAGAGGTGGATACAAGCCATGCCTGCTCCACTACAGTCTCTGTTGACGGTGAAGAGTGATCGTGTGGTCTTCAACGCAGCACCCGATGAGATGTTCATATCGGCTCGAACGAGTCGTGCAGAGACACCAGAAGCACTACAGGGGATTCACTCAGAACACGTTATGTTGGTGGCAGATGAAGCGTCGGGTGTACCAGAAGCGGTGTTTGAGGCTGCTGCTGGGTCGATGTCCGGACATAGTGCGGTGACACTACTACTGGGGAACCCCACACGGTCCAGTGGGTACTTCTATGACACGCACAACAGACTGGCTGATGAGTGGGAGTGTTTTACTGTATCGTGTAAAGATAGTCCACGGGTGAGTGATGAGTACGTGGAGGAGATGGCGAGTCGCTACGGGGAGGACAGTAATGCGTTCAGGATACGTGTACTGGGTGAGTTTCCAAGAGCTGATGACGATACGATAATCCCTATGGAGCTGCTGGAGGCGGCCCGTGGTAGGGACGTGGAGGGGAGTGACACAGCGGATATGGTGTGGGGACTGGACGTGGCTCGGTTCGGTAACGACTGTAGTGCGCTCTGTAAGAGGAAAGGGAACGATGTACCAGAGCCTGTGAGAGTGTGGAGGAACTTGGACCTGATGCAGCTTACTGGTGCTGTAGTGGCTGAGTATAACGCGCTACCCACCAGTGAGAGGCCGGCGGAGATACTGGTGGATAGTATCGGTCTGGGTGCAGGTGTTGTGGACCGGCTGAGGGAGCTGGGGCTGCCTACCAGAGGGGTGAACGTGAGTGAGTCACCTTCTATGGGGGAGACCTACCGTAACCTGAGAGCCGAGCTGTGGGGTAAGGCGAAAGGGTGGTTGGAGCACAGGGACTGCAAGCTGCCTAATGATGAGCGGCTAATCAATGAGCTGGCGACGGTTCGGTATAAGTTCACCTCCAATGGGAAGATGCAGGTGGAGTCGAAGGATGAGATTAAGAAGAGAGGGTTGAAGTCACCGGATCTGGCAGACTCGTTTGTTCTCACTTTCGCTGCCGATGCCGCCACGGGTCTATATGGAGTGTCTGCGTCAGGTGGGTGGAATAAACCTCTGAGGAGGAACCTGCAAGGGATAGTTTGACTTTGACGTGAAGGGGTAGCATAATCGTTGTAAATATCTGACCAACGGGTTGATTTATGGCGATTACCACCTACGCAGAACTGCAGACAAGTGTTTCCGATTTTCTTAATCGGGACGATCTCACGTCTGTAATACCGACATTCATTGACCTTGCTGAAGCGCAGATACAGCGTGACATTAGGCATTGGAAGATGGAGGTTAGATCTTCAGGCCAGCAGAGTTCGGGTGATCGCTTCATGCAGATCCCAGCTGATTGGTTGGAGACACGCAGGTTCCATTTGACAGGTGATGGTACTCATGTACTGAACCTGGTGTCAGCCGACACCATGGCAGACAAGCGGCAAGGCTCTGATGATGTTGCTGGTAGACCTGCTGATTACATGCTCTCAGATGGTCAGTTCGAGTTGTACCCTACACCCGACGCTGACTACGACCTGGAGCTGTTGTATCTTGCTAAAATCCCCGCGCTGAGTGATTCCAACACAAGCAATTGGTTGCTGAGTGAAGCACCTGATGTGTACCTGTATGGTTCACTGGTACACTCAGCTCCTTATCTCCAAGAGGATGATCGACTAGGTGTGTGGGCGCAGTTGTACGGTGCTGCCGTTGAAAGGGTTGTTGAACTGTCCGATAAGGCCAAGTGGAGCGGTTCGGGTTTAAAAATGAAAAATAGAGGACTGGGTTAATGAGTTACAGTGATTACTTAGAGAACAAAGTGCAGGCGCATGTTTTTAGCGGAACTGCTTATACTTCCCCAACACTATACGTTGGTTTGTTTACTTCTGCTACTGCTGACGATGGATCGGGTACAGAGGTAAGCGGCGGGGCGTATGCGCGTCAGGCCATGTCGATGAGTACAACAGGTGACTCCAGTACCAATAGCGCCGCAGTTGAGTACCCGACAGCTACCGCTTCGTGGGGTACTGTTACTCACATGGCGATCTATGATGCTGCGAGTGGTGGTAATATGCTGGCACACGGTGCGTTGACTGCCAGCAAGATTATTGATTCAGGGGACGTGTTTCGCTTTCCATCTGGTGATGTGGATATTACGTTGAGCTGATGTTATACGGTGTCTACAAATATAGCGTAGGCGCATACTCCACTGCTGATCTGGAGGAGGGGGCGGTTGCGATTGTAGCTACCTCCACTGTCACCGCCGAAGGGGCGCGAGAAGCTAACGCGGCAGTAGCTGTAACCGTTACCTCTTCTGTTGGTGCTGAAGGTGAGCGGGTTAAACTCGGTTCGGTGGCGATAGCTGCGACCTCTTCTGTCGTTGCGAACGCAGAGCGAGTCAGAGGTAGCGCGTCACTTGTGCAGTCAGGTGCTTCTGTTACAGGTACAGCGCAGGCTGTGTACCTCAGTGGCGCGGAGATTGTGTCAGTCTCCACAGTGGGTGCCAGCTGTGAACGCATCAAGTTTGGGGCCAGTTCTATCACT
>JABHIC010000153.1 GCA_018671205.1 Gammaproteobacteria bacterium | reverse complement strand
TTGAAAAAGTCATTATAGGCAGTAACAAAATCACGCACCGCCTGCTCTGCAGCAACGGTATCATCGGTGATCGTAAAGGCAACGATCTCGCCCACAGAGGCCTTGTTGAGAGTGAAATCCAACCCCTGGATCACGTCATCAATCTTGTTACTCTCACGGGTCACCGCCATACCATTAACATTCAGTGCCGCATCAGCACCTGCCTGGTTGGCGGTCAACTGTGAACCCGCAGTATTGAAAGCCAGCAGAGAGAGACCGGTGGCATCCACATCCCCAGCCTCACCGCCCGCAGAGCCATCCTCCACCACGGTAATCTCCAGCTCGTTACTGGCCCCGGAAGGGCCAATTACCTGCAATTTGTAACCACTCCCCTCTTGCACAATTGAGGCCTGCACCCCAAAGTCCGCATCATTGATCGCATCCCGCAGCCCAGTCAGGCTATTATTGGAGTCATCAATAGTGATCGCCTGAGTCGCCTTGTCCCCATCCAGGGTAAAGGCGGTGTAACCCGCATCCCAGGCACCAAACTTAAAGGTAAGCACCCCTTTTCCGACCTGCCCCCCGGTATCACTATAGGAGGCGGAGGAGAGAGAGTGCGATTTGGCCAACGCAGTGACCTCGACCTCATATTCACCCGCCAGTGCATCGGCATCTACGGCGGTAGGGGTCAATACGGTTGTCTCTGTATAGGAGACGTTTTTGGTATTGAAGGTCTCACTACTGCCCAGCGCTGCGGCACTCTCATTAAGTGTAGACATCGCACTGGCCATCACCCCATAACTGGAGAGCTGTAGATCCAGCTTCTCCTGTTTGGCATCATATTGGCTCTCTTTGGGGATACGCTCCGCCGCAATCAACCCCTCTACCAGTGATGAGGTGTTGATTCCTGAGCCGCCCCCAAGCGATGAGATGATATTATTGCTGTCCATCAATCCTTTCCTGTCTATCCAATTCTATTATCGGCAAGAGTTACCGCTTCTTTAAGAAGAATCTTTATCTACAGGAAAAAATGCAAGAATAGCGCCAAATCACAAAAAATATTGATCCCACCCCGTCAGAGGAAAACCGCCCGTGAGAGACAAAAAAACCGCCCCTTCCGTGAGGAAGAGGCGGCTCAAACAGCCACACCGGGTCAGGATTATCTCAGGATAGAGAGTACCTGCTGGGGTGCGGAGTTGGCCTGTGCCAGCATCGCTGTACCCGCCTGCTGGAGTACCTGCGCCCTACTCAGGGAGGCAGACTCCTTGGCAAAATCTGCATCGACGATTCGGGACCTTGCCGCCGAGGTCTGCTGTGAGACCGATTGCAGATTATCCACGGTAAACTCAAGCCGGTTATTGACCGCACCCAATGCACCTCGCTGGTTGTTGACCGAGTTCAGCGCATTATCAATCACATCAATCGCCTTGGTCGCATTGGTGGCCGAATCAACACTCATTGACCCCACCGAGGCACCACCACTGGCTCCGCCGACATTATTGGCCTCAATCAGACCATGCTCAATGATACTTGCCGCGGTACCCAGATCAATACTGATCGCACTACCGGACTCAGAGGTCAACTTCAGGCCACCATAAACGGTCTGGCCGCTGGCTACTGCCGACATGGATGAGGTCGCAGAAATCGTAGTGCCCTTGGTAATAACCAGTGAGGCCGCTGTCATTCCGGTTGAGGCCGCACTATTACCAGAGATCAACATTGAGGCAGAGTTCCCTTCCAGAATAATTTTTTGTCCGGAAACCGTTGCACTAATACCAGTCAAATCAGTGACATTATTGATATCTGCTGCCACATCAGCGATTGTCGAACTGGCAGAGATCGCATTTACCGAGGTCGCACTGATACCATTAATAACCAACGATGTCCCTGAGAAAAACTCCATCCCCGAGAGATCCAGCTCTGCCGTCACAAAGCTCGTGGCGTTCACACCGGTCTGATCGGATACCGCATTAATGGCATCCACTTTAGTCGAAAGTGACCCCGCTGTTGTACCCTCATCAATCGTAACCCCATTGATGCTCACATCACCCACACCCCATACCACACTGGGTGCAGTGATACCGGCCCCCTCAATGGTACCCGCAACGCTTGACTCACGTAGGCCGAGTGTAGCCAGGTCCGCATAGCCTCCGGTACTACCACGCTCAACGGTGATCGCGTCACCATTATCTGAGGTCAGTGCCAATGATCCGGTTACCGTTTTACTCGCACCCAGCGCACTACCACCATCGGTAATTGCCAGCGTCTTCACCCCTTCGGCAGAGACGGTAAACTTGCCATCCTCAACGCTTGCAACGAACGCGCCGCCACTGGCATCATTCAATTTGGAGGCGATCTCATCCACGGTATTGGCATCACGAATCTTATAGGAGAGTACCGTATCATCGGCCATCGTCAGCGCAACCGTAATCTCTTCTGCGGCGGTAATATTGCCATCACCACTCAGGGTAATCTCGGCAGATGCCTGCAGTGAGGCGGTCACCCCATTGACATTGGTGTTGATCGCATTGATCAGCTTATCCATGCTGTCCGCAGTGGCCGCAAACTCTGTACCCCCTGCAGCAATCACCGATTGACCATTAATCAGTACATCATTATATCCAATGGATACACCACTACCCGCTGAGGAGTAGCTACTGCCTGCGGTAAGCACCATCTCGCCCCCTACCAGATCGACACTGGTAGAGCCCATACCCAGACTCTTGGTATCCATTGCATCGATTTCGAAGGAGACGGTCTGGTTGGCCTCTGAGCCCACCTGAATCGCCACACCCGCCTTCTGATCACCATTCAGCAGCGACTGACCATTGAATTTCGTATCGGTTGAGATTCGGTCAATCTCTGAGAGCAGCTGCTTAAACTCCGCATCCATAGAGGCACGGTTCTCACTATCATTGTAGGTACCATTCGCGGACTGAACCGATAGCTCACGCATCCGTTGCAGGATATTGGTGGTCTGGTCAAGCGCCCCCTCCGCCGTCTGAATCATTGAGATACCATCATTGGCATTTCGCACCGCCTGATCCAACCCCCGGATCTGCGAGGTCATACTATTTGAAATTCCCAATCCCGCTGCATCATCTTTTGCGCTGTTAATTCGTTGACCACTAGAAAGACGCTCCATTGCGGTTCCCTGGTCACGAACAGCCATGCCCACTTGTCGTTGAGCATTGAGAGATGCCACATTTGTGTTGATTACCATCGACATTTTATTTCTCCTTGACTTAACCTGTTACACTGATTCGTTTCCAGGCATTTAAACTAACTAAACCAAACTACTCACTATATTTGCCGGTTATTGATAGACCCTCCATACCCCTCACACAATAACCATCTCACCACTAATAACGTCAACCCTACATAAACCTTTAATAAAAATTATACAAACTTTTTAACCACCCACCTGATCCTTGATTGAGGACCAACCGGCGGCCACCTCCCGAATCAAAACCAATACCTCATCAATAATTTCCGGGTCATTTTTCATATTGGCCTGAACCAGACGCAACAACATATACTCATAAAGTGAATCCAGATTCTCTGAAATCTCTCCGCCATTCTGAAAATCCAGGGTATTACGAAGCCCCTCAATAATCTTGATTGCCGCATCGATTCTGCTACTTTTTGCTTCAATTTCACCACGTTGCATATGACCTTTCGCTGTAGCCAACCTCTCCTGTGCGCCATTAAACAGCATCAAAATCAGCTTATGCGGGGTAGCCCCCTCCAGCGTTGTTTGATTTTTAACCTGGCTATAGAAGTTAATTGCAGACTTACGTGTCATTTTTTATTGCCTCATGCTTTAGTTTGAAACCAGAGATTGATAACATTCTCTTTAACACCATGATTAACGGCAAAACAGGAGAAGACTTTAGGGAGATTCACCACTATTTATTCACCGCCTGGACTCAGAAAATAAAAACCAGGCGCACAAAAAAAAGGACCTAAAATATACATTTTAGATCCTTTTAAAATAGATAATAAAAGATAGAGGAACTATCTTTTTATCAAAAAAGTAGTATCACTACAATAACTCCAGCTGACTTTAAATTAAATTATTAACCGTATGCCTGAATCTGCCTCTTGTTCTTACGTCCCTGTACCAACTGATCCCGTACTTTTATCCGGCTGCCGTGGAGCTGCCCCCGAATCACCCGGTTTAGCTGCTGAATCGACCGCAACAGCTCACCATCCTCAGGCTGTAGCGACCCATTATCCTCACCGATATAGCGCGCCAGGATAGATTTACGCTGCAACTCCAGCTGCTCTAGTTGATCCAGGTCATCCCCAGACTCAACCATCGCCACCATCTGCTCACTCAACTGCAGCGCCTGCCTCAACATAATAAGCTCCTACACCAGCTCCTTGATCAAAAAACCCTGCAGATCACCAACGGCACGCGAAAGCTGCAAAATCTCCTCGGAGGGAAATTGCCGAATCACATCGCCATTGTCACGATCCGTCACCTTAATCACATCCTTCCCCGTATCGTGATCAACCGAGAAGTTCAATCCGTAATCTGTCTTTTCAAAAAACTGATTGATCTTCGCCACTGATCGCTGCACCTCTTCCGCAGAGATCTGCGGAATATCCTCGGCAGCCTCAGTCGCCCTAGCGACCTCTGCCACCTCCGCAATACGTGAAAGCTCATCCAGCTGCTGCACCTCAACAGCCTTCTGAACAGAGGGCGTTGCTCTACCAACATCAATTGCTGTTAAATTTTCCATAGCTCACCACACCTTTTCGATAACCGGCTCTTCAACCCCGGGGTATGTTGACCTCACCACATTGTGAAGCAACTTAACCTCTCCCAAGGCCTCAAGCACAAAGAACATTTCGCTATCATTGGTAGCGGCACACCATCAGGAATCTTTACAATAAATAGTAATTTATTTCATCCCATACGCCATTTTCAAAAAAAAAACAGATTAAGCAATTGATTTATCGTGCAATAGCCCGCCATGAGTCACTGATTCCGGCCAGATAATCGACCACAACCTTGAGTGTTTCGGCACAATTCTCCTCGACTGCCCGCAACATCTCCTGCCTGGCGTAGAGGTAGACAACCTCCAGATTCTCTGCGATGGCCCCCCCTTTCTCCATATTCAGGCTCTCGCGCAAGCTATTCACAATCAAAATACTACGCTCAATACTGGCCATCTTCCCTGCATCATCCTCCATCTCAATTGCCGCAATTGCCTGCACGGTTGAGGTCACGGCCCCCTCCAGTAACAGTTGCGTCAACCGGTGTGGGGTCAGGGATGTAACGTCCAGCGCTCTGTTGTAGGTGGCTGATGAGGTTCCATAATTACCATGGTAAGGATAATCCTCTGCCTCTTCTACTCGCTTTACTGCATATGCCATTGTCACTCTCCTTATATCGGTTCAATATTATTTCGATGTCGCCGCTTCTCTATCGATACAGCTACTCTTTTGTGCGACAGGCCATCAACTGGCTAACAGAGATACAGCAAGAGCCATACCAACATTAAAAAACATTGATTAAATCGATAATAATCAATGTTTAACCGATCATCCTTGCCGCCTTGATAGCGCCATCGGCAACGCTTGCCACTCTCGACGGCAACCTCCTGTGGCAAATTGTGGATGATCTATTCAAGACGCTCACTACCACAGTGACTCATTATTATATGGTGCGCAGTTTCGCTGATTTTCCCCTCTCCAGCCGCTCTACCCCCAATAAAGCGACAATAAGCGCCCCCTTAGTCAACCTGGCACAGCAATTGCTTAATTACACACAACGCAAGAATATATGATCAACAGGCCTATTGGCACCAAGATTGCATATCTTCGTACTGTAAGCAGTTTGATGTATGGCTTTAGCCATTGTGTTGACGTGGAACCCACTTGTTCTCAACCATTTATAGAACTTTTTAACAAGTAATCCCACCCCAGCAACATCACTGACATTTTAGCTATACATTGCCCAAGACGGCATTAAAAGGAAACCAGGAGAAACATCATGTCAATGGTAATTAACACAAATGTCGCCTCTCTCGGCGCACAACGCCATATCAGTACGGCGGTGCGTGAGCAGAGCGAGGCTATGGAACGCCTATCCAGTGGTAAGCGCATCAACAGCGCACGGGATGACGCTGCTGGCTTGGGCATCTCTAACCGAATGACCTCACAGATTCGAGGACTGGATCAGGCGGTACGAAATGCCAACGATGGCATCTCACTGATCCAGACGGCAGAGGGGGCACTGGATCAGACCACCAATATCCTGCAGCGGATGCGTGAGCTATCGGTTCAGTCCGCAAACGGCACCTATAATGACAGCGAGAACCGCGCATCGCTGGATGCGGAGTTCAAACAGCTACAGGATGAGATTGACCGTATCGCAGAGGATACAAAATTCAATGGCCAGTCCCTACTCGACGGAAAAATGACCAATATTGACCTGCAGATTGGGGCAGACTCCAACCAGACGGTCTCATTTGGCATTGATGATATGGGCAGCAAGAGCCTGGGAATGGGCTCAACCAGCACCGACATGGTCGGCACCGCAATGGTACTGACCGCAGCCAGTGCTTTCGCAACAGCGGGTAGCGCAGATGTATCGATTGGCTACAATGATGTCAGCATCAATGGACAGTCCATCATCAAACCCGGGGGCACTGAGTTTGTCCCCTCTGCTGACAGCATGGATAACCTAGTCAATGCGATCAACGATAATGTCAACGGGGTTACCGCCACACTGATCGGAACCGCAGAGCGGCAGATCACTGGGGACGGCAACATCTCTGGCACAGATGAAATCACGGTCACCCTGACCATGGCGGATGACACCGTTCAGAGCTTCAAGATACGTGATGCCAACACTGTGGACGATATCGTCACCAAACTCAATGATACCGCGAATGGCTCGTTCACCGCCTCGGTATCGGACAGCAAGTTTATGGTCTCGGCGGAAGGGGTAAAGAACATATCGGTCACCGATGGCGGTAGCGCAATCGGAGGCAATATATCCGCCAACTCCAGCCTGGCACTAACTTCCGATAACGGTGATCCAATAACGATTGAACGGGGAACCACCGGCTCCTATCTGGATCTTGCCGCACTCGGCTTCCGTGAGTCCACTGAGGCTGGCACCATCGAGGGGTCAGGCATTACCGCAGCCAGTACAGTATGGGGAGCGGGTGATCTCAATATCAACGGGGTTGGCATTGAGGAGTCCACTACCGCATCATCACTGGCCACCAAGGTCGATGCAATCAATGCGGTCAGTGACCAAACCGGGGTCACGGCCAATACCTTCGTCACCGCAGAGCTGGACTTCTCGACTGCGGGCGCCTACTCCGGTGTTGCGCTGATGATTAATGGCGTCTCTGCAGATGCCGCCTCAGCGGGCGCGACAATAGCGGATATTGCCCAAAACATTAATGACAAAACCGATCTGACCGGAATTAAGGCAACCGTATCCGGACAGACCATCCAGCTGGAGGGAAACAGTGCCTCACTACAAATCGCGGGTAACAGCGCGGTCTCTATTGAGAACACCACTGCGATCTCTATCACCGTCACCAAGGGAGACACCATCTCCTCCTCTTCCGGATTAACCGCATCCGCCTCAGCAAGAACCGTTTATGGTGGCCTCAAGCTGAGCTCCGAGAATGGCAACCCAATCACCATTGACCTGGGCACTGCCGCCTCCGTAACCGAGCTAGGGCTCAAGGAGAGCAATATCGCAGCCGGCGGAAAATCCGGAGCCTCAGTCGGCTCGATGAGCATTGATACCGCTGCCAACGCACAGAAGTCGATTGATGTAATCGATAATGCGATCAACACGGTCAATAATCAGCGTGGCGAACTGGGTGCGATCAATAACCGACTGGAGTTCTCCATCGACAACCTGCAATCCGTCTCTCAGCAGACCTCGGCCGCCCGATCCCGGATCGTCGATACCGACTTTGCCAAAGAGTCCGCCGCACTGAGTCGAGCACAGGTACTGCAACAGGCCGGAACGGCGATGCTGGCCCAGGCCAACTCGGCTCCCCAGCAGGTGATGCAGCTCCTTCAATAACCATTCGATAACCGCAAGGTGACACCCCGCTCTCGTGACAGACGAGGGCGGGGTGTTTTTTTGCCTGTCCGGGGAGCGGAGCCCACCAGAGCAGAACCACAACCCATTTCATAAAAAACCAAATAACCACCTGTTTAATAACAACAATTACCGCCCCCTCCGGCAACGGTTGCCCCCCTCCCACTACAACAATTGCCACCCTTCCCTCTTTTCACCCAAAAATTGCCCCCACAAGCGGCTATTCCGGCAATGGTTGATGAAAAAACCGGGATAAACCTCTCCTTACCCCTCTTTGGCACAGCAATTGCTTTATTACATACAACGTAGAGACAAAAGATCAGAAAGCCAAGTGGCACAACGATTGCATGTTACTGCATAGTAGATAATTTGATGTTTGGCATTAGCCATATAGTTGACGTGGAACGCTCTTATTCTCAACCCCTTACAGGGTTTTGTAGCCAGAAGCCTCCCCCCCAGCAACATCACAGAGATTTTAGCTTTGAATTGCCCTAGATGGCGTTAAAAAGGAAACCAGGAGAAATATCATGTCAATGGTAATTAATACAAACGTCGCCTCAATCGGCGCTCAACGCCATATCAGTGTAGCAGTTCGTGAGCAGAGCGAGGCCATGGAACGTCTATCTAGTGGCAAGCGTATTAACAGTGCCCGAGACGATGCCGCAGGTCTGGGCATCTCTAATCGGATGACCTCACAGATCCGCGGACTGGATCAGGCGGTACGAAATGCCAATGACGGTATCTCACTGATACAGACAGCGGAGGGGGCGCTGGATCAGAGCACCAACGTCCTGCAACGGATGCGAGAACTCTCGATCCAGTCTGCCAACGGAACCTATAATGATAGCGAGAACCGCGCCTCTCTCGACGCAGAGTTCAAGCAGCTATTAATGGAGATCGACCGCATTGCGGAGACCACCAAATTCAACGGGCAGACCCTGCTGGATGGCGAGATGAAGAATGTTGATCTGCAGATTGGTGCGGATGCCAACCAGACCGTCTCTTTTGGGATTGACGACATGGGTACTAAGAGCCTGGGAATGGGCTCTACCAGTACCGATATGCTCGGCTCTGCGATGGTATTGACCGCAGCGAGCACCTACGCGACAGCCCAGAGTAGCGCCATTGGTTACAACGACATCAACATTAATGGCCAATCGGTTATCAAACCGGGAGGCACTGAGTTTGTTCCCACTGCGGATAGCATGGACACCCTGATCAACTCGATCAATGAGAATGTGGTTGGAGTCAGTGCCACCCTGATCGGTACGGCCGAGACCATCATCACAGGTGATGGCAACATTGAGGGGACACAGGAAGTTACTGTAACCCTGACCATGGCCGATGATACGGTACAGAGCTACAAGATTCGCGATGCCGACAACATGGAGGAGATCGCCAGCAAGCTCAACGAAACGGCAAACGGCGCATTTTCCGCCTCCGTGGTTGATAATAAATTTGTGGTCTCTGCCGAAGGGGTATCCAACATCTCCGTGACCGATGGTGGCGGTGCGATTGGCGGCAACATCTCCGCTAACTCCAGCATTGCTCTCACCTCAGATAATGGTGATCCGATCACCATTCAACGAGGCACTACCGGCCACTTCAGTGACCTAACCATGCTCGGCTTCCGTGAATCTACCGAGGCGGGCACCATTGAGGGGACAGGCATCACCAGCGCCAGCACCGTCTGGGGAGCAGGTGACCTCAACATCAACGGTGTTTCGATTGAGGAGGCAACCACTGCCGGTTCCCTCAGCTCAAAGATTGATGCCATCAATGCGGTCAGTGACCAGACGGGTGTCAAGGCGGAGGCATTCATCTCTGCCGAGCTTGATTTCTCTACCGCAGCGGCCTACTCCGGTGTTGCTCTGATGATCAATGGAATCTCAGCGGATGCCGCCTCAGCGGGCGCAACCCTGGCAGATATTACCCAGAACATCAATGACAAGACCGACCTCACCGGAATCACCGCAACAATTTCGGGGCAGAAGATCCAGCTACAGGGCAATAGCTCCTCACTGCTGATCGCCGGAAACAGCGCGGTCTCTATTGAGAACACCACAGCCATCTCTGTGACCATCGCCAAGGGTGATACGGTGTCCTCCTCATCAGGACTCACCGGAGCGGCCTCCGCCAGAACCGTTTATGGTGGACTCAAGCTGAGCGCAGAGAACAACAACCCCATCAGCATCGACCTGGGCACTGCCGCCTCGGTCACCGAGATCGGCCTGAAAGAGGCCAACGTGACCGCCGAAGGGAGCTTTGGAACCTCAATCAACAGCATGAGCATTGATACCGCTGCCAACGCACAGAAGTCAATCGATGTCATTGATCGCGCCATCACCTCGGTCAACAATCAACGGGGCGAGCTGGGTGCCATCAACAACCGGCTGGAATATGCGATTGATAACCTGGCATCTGTCTCTCAACAGACCTCCGCGGCACGCTCCCGGATCGTTGATACCGACTTTGCCAAAGAGTCCGCTGCACTGAGTCGAGCACAGGTACTGCAACAGGCAGGCACCGCAATGCGCTCCCAGGCGAACGCCTCTCC
>JABHIC010000152.1 GCA_018671205.1 Gammaproteobacteria bacterium | reverse complement strand
TCACGCTCTGCGCTATATTCTGCCTCAACCACTGCACGACGAGAGACCACCACGTTGTTACGTTTCTGGTCCAGCTTGATAACCTTGAACTCCAGATCTTTCCCTTCCAGATAGGTCGTGTCACGCACAGGACGTACATCGACCAGAGAACCGGGAAGAAATGCACGGATATCATCCAGGTCGACGGTGAATCCACCACGTACCTTGCCGCTAATCATACCGACAACGGTATCGTTGGCATCCAGTGCCACCTGGAGACGTGTCCAAGCCTCCTGACGCTTCGCCTTTTCACGAGAGAGAATGGTTTCACCATACCCATCAGCAACCGCCTCAAGGGCAACCTCAACAATATCCCCGATAGCAACCTCCAGCTCGCCCTCGCGGCTAAGGAACTGCTCTGCAGGGATTGCGGCCTCCGTCTTCAACCCGGCATTCACCAGTACCACCTCATCCGTAATATCGATGACGGTACCACTGACCAGCTCACCGCTCTGCATCACGGTGGAACGGAAACTCTCTTCTAATAGTTCGGCAAAACTCTCGCTCATAATACTTTCCTGAAAATCATATACTGAGTGCCATAACCGCTTCACTCAGATGGTTGTGGGGCCCTGTCAAAATAATCTAAAACAGATTAAATAACTACAGCAAACCCATAATAATAAAGAGAGATAACAGTATTATCATCTCTCCACCTAATACCCATTCTCCAACAGAGATCAGCGCACAAACTGGCTCGCCTGTGCCAATGCCATGACCTTTTCAACTACCTCTTCGATACTCATCTCGGTAGTATCCAGCTCCAGCGCATCGTCTGCTGGGCGTAACGGGGAGGCCGATCGCTCGGAGTCTCTTCGGTCACGCTCTTCTATCTCTTCTTGAAGGGCGCGAATGTTAGCACCATCCCCTTTCTTGATCAACTGCTTATAACGCCTTCTTGCACGTTCTTCAGCCGATGCTGTCAAAAATATTTTTAATGGCGCATCAGGAAAAACTGTTGTCCCCATATCTCTACCATCGGCCACCACCCCCGGCGGGGCATCAAAGTCACGTTGACGCTGTAGTAGTGCCGTCCTGACTGCAGGCAGCGCAGCCACCCTGGAGGCCGCAGTTCCCGCCTGTTCGGTGCGAATCTCGTCCGTGACCTCATCCTTATCAAGGTAGACTCTTACCCCCAAAAGGGGATCATCCGCACCAAAAGAGACCGCCAGCACAGCCGCCTCTGCAGCCAATCCCGCCTCATTATCAAAAGAGATCTGTTTACGGCTCGCTGCCAACCCCAGCACCCGATAGAGTGCGCCACTATCCAGATAATTCCACCCCAGCCGGTGGGCAACCGCCAGAGAGATCGTCCCTTTTCCAGCCCCCCCAGGGCCATCAATCGTAATCACCGCCTGCTGCTGACTCATTTCAGCTCCTCAATATTTAATCCAACCTGTTTAGACAAGCCACTAAAGCCGGGGAAAGAGGTATTCACATTCTCACAATCCAGTATCTCAATCGGCCCACTGGCCCTCAGCGCGGCCATCGCAAAAGACATCGCGATACGGTGATCACCATGAGAGGTGACCGTACCACCACCAATCCCCCCCCCCTGAATAACAATTCCATCCTGAGTAGGCTGGGCATCCACACCCAATGCAATCAGTCCGTCTGCCATCACCTGAATCCGGTCACTCTCTTTAACCCTCAACTCCTCCGCCCCTCGCAACACAGTCTCACCTTCGGCACAGGCTGCCGCCACAAACAGCGCAGGAAACTCATCAATAGCCAGCGGAACCTGTTCCAGTGGTATCTCAATTCCATGCAACGGCGCAGCGCGTACCCGCAGATCAGCCACCGGCTCCCCTCCCGAGCTACGCTCATTGAGCAGCTCGATATGAGCCCCCATCTCACGCAGAATATTGATTACCCCCGTACGGGTCGGATTGATGCCGACATGCTGTAGTGTCAGATCAGAACCCTCCGCAATAGAGGCCCCAACCAGAAAGAAGGCGGCGGAAGAGATATCCGCAGGGACATCAACGGCTGTCGCCTGCAGTTTTCCCCCTCCCGTGAGACAGACCTGATGCCCACGGCGAGTAACCGCAACCCCAAAGCCCCTGAGCATACGTTCCGTATGGTCACGGGTAGGCGCTGGCTCCGTCACACAGGTCTCACCCTGCGCATAGAGCCCCGCCAACAAGAGTGAGGATTTCACCTGTGCACTCGCCATAGGCATCGGGTAGTCAATCCCTTTCAGGGAGGCTCCCCCGGAGATTACCAGCGGAGCCATCCCTCCCGCCTCGGTTTCGATCTGCGCCCCCATCAGCGCCAGCGGGTCGGTTACCCGGCGCATCGGACGACCCGAGAGGGAGGCGTCACCGGTAAGTGTCACATCGAAGGTCTGTCCTGCAAGCAGACCACTGAGCAGCCGCATTGAGGTACCCGAGTTACCCAGGTCCAGGGGGCCATCCGGCAGTTGCAGCCCCGCCATACCGACCCCATAAATCGTTACCCGACCCTCCTCTGGCCCCTCAATTCTAACCCCCATCTGGCGGAATGCATTGAGGGTGGCAAGACTATCCTCCCCCTGAAGAAAGCCACTCACCTCCGTGACTCCCTCCGCCAGTGAGCCCAGCATAATCGAGCGGTGGGAAATTGATTTATCACCGGGAACCCGGATCTTACCGCTCAATTGCCCTCCTGGTTGAAGGTGAAACTTTAGATCAGACATAATAACATCCTAATAAATAACATGATTCAGACTACATTTAGAAATAGCATCTATCCCTACTGAAGGACACCGCTAAAAATGTACTTTTTCAACCTAGGATCCTCGGTTTGGCGCGAAAAATCCCCGTAAGATATTGGCGTGCATAGTGAAACCCTCATCTGCTCGCATGTACAGTGTGGTCATTCCTCGGCTCTCCGTCTGGTGCCTTAGAGGTACCCTATCCATAATGTTCATCCCGCACCTGTTTCGCACGACTGAATAACGTCTGGAGCGCATCCCCCTCCCCGTCACGAATCATTGTCTCTACCTGCTCAAGATCCTGACGAAAGCGACTCAATGTATCCAGTAATGGCTGGCGGTTGGCCATTGCGATATCACGCCACATGGTTGGATTGCTGGAGGCGATGCGGCTGAAGTCTCTGAACCCTCCGGCGGCGAAATGAAAGATCTCGCGCTGTGACGGCTGCCTGGCCAGTGAATCGACCAGTGCATAGGCTAACAGGTGAGGCAGGTGACTGGTGGCCGCCAACACCTCATCGTGGTGCTCCACCTCCATCTCCACCACCTCAGCCCCGGTCAGCCTCCACATCTCCGTCACCCGCTCAACCGCGACAGGATCACTCTCCGGTAGTGGTGTCAGAATGACCCGACGCCCCTGATAAAGTTCAGCAAAGGAGGCCGCCACCCCACTCTTCTCGGTCCCCGCAATCGGATGAGCGGGAATCAACCATACAGGGAGTGTCCCAAAAACCGCTTTCGCATCCTCAACCACACTCCCTTTCACACTGCCCACGTCCGTCACTACGACATCCTCTGCGAGATGCCCCACCATCTCGGAAAACAGCGGGCGGATCGCCCCGAGCGGGACGGCAACCACCACCATATCGGCCCCAGTTACCGCCTCGGCAACAGAGTCTGCGACCCGATCAATCACCCCCTGCTCTAGCGCCTGATTGAGGTTATCCCGATGACGACCATAACCCACCACCTCAGCCACGCCACGCTGCTGCCGCAGTGCGCGCACCAGAGAGCCTCCAATCAGACCGACCCCCAGCAGGGCGAGACGGCGAATCACCGTGGCTCCCTTAAAATTTGTGTCAACAGCTGAATACAGCGCCGATTCTCATACGCCAATCCAACAGAGATGCGCAGGTGGTTGGGCATCCCATAGTTGCCCACCGGACGGGTGATCACCCCCCGCTGCTGCAGTGCATCAAACAGGGGCAACGCGGGTTGCCCCATATCGACCAAAATAAAGTTACCCGCGGAGGGAATCCACTCCAGCCCCAGATGTTCAAAGCCATGAATCAGCTGCATCATCCCCGCACGGTTGAGTGCCACCCCTTGCTGTAGATGGTTTGGATCATCCAACGCCGCCAGTGCAGCTACCTGCGCCAGTCCATTGACATTGAAGGGTTGACGTACCCGATTAAGCAGATCGGCCAACGGCTCACTGGAGAGACCATAGCCCACTCGGTACCCTGCCAGCCCATAAGCCTTGGAGAAAGTGCGGGTCACGATCAGATTGGGAAACTGCCCCAACCATTGGCTGCTGTCTGGATAATCTACCTCACTAACAAACTCGATATAGGCCTCATCCACCACCACCACAACCTCTGCCGGAACCTCGCTAAGAAAGGTGTAGAGGGCATCACGCCCCACCCAGGTTCCGGTAGGATTATTGGGGTTGGCAATCCAGATTACACGCGTATCCTCGCGCACTGCGGCCACCATCGCAGAGAGATCATGCCCCCATCTCTGCGCGGGTACCACAATAGCCTCTGCTCCCACCCCCTGGGTCGCGAGTGGATAGACCGCAAAGGCATATTCAGAGAAGAGCGCTGAGCACCCTTCTGTCAGAAAGGTTCGTGCCACAATATCCAACACATCGTTGGAACCATTCCCCAGGGTAATCTGCTCTGGCTTACAGTGGTGCTGTTGTGCCAGACGCTGCTTCAATACAATGGCATCACCATCGGGGTACCGGGCCTGATCACTCAGTGCTGCTGTCACTGCAGCATTAACCTCTGGAGAGGGGCCCAGCGGGCTCTCATTGGAGGCGAGTTTGATAATCTCCGACGGCTCCATCCCGATTTCCCGCGCCAGGGTTGCGATCGGCTTACCCGGTTGATAGGGGGTCAGCCCCTGCACACCCGTTACTGCGTAAGAATAGAGGTCGCAACTTGACATAGTAGAGGATTCTCTAGAGAGACCTTATGGGTCGGAGAGCGCCGTTGTGGGAATAGGTCATTTCCACAACGCCTTACAGGATCGCCTTGGGATAGGAGCCTAACACCCGGAACATGGTTGCCCCTGACTCCAGTTGTGCCAGCGCACGACTCACGTGTTCATCCTCAGCATGTCCCTCAATATCGACAAAAAAGAGATAGTCCCAGTTCCCTCTGCGTGAGGGGCGGGATTCGATACGGCTCATCGAGACACTGTTTTCAGAGAAGGGGGAGAGCAGCTCATAGAGCGCACCGGGACGGTTGCGGGTTGAGACCAGCAGCGAGGTTTTATCATGCCCACTGGCGGCGGGTGACTGCTTCCCGACCACCAGAAAACGGGTTGTATTATCGGGCTCATCCTCAATATTTCTCGCCAGCACTTTGAGCTGATAGATGGTGGAGGCAACCTCTCCCGCAATCGCCGCCGCGCCTGCCTCTTTCGAGGCGATACGGGCCGCCTCTGCATTGCTGGAGACGGTGACCTGATCCACACCGGGTAACTGCTCATCCAGCCAGTTACGGCACTGCGCCAGTGACTGCTGGTGAGAGTAGACCCTTTTCAACGCCCCAAGAGAGCGCTCCTGGCTCATGAGATAGTGGTGGATACGCAGCTCCACCTCACCATTGATACGCAATGGGGAGTTGATAAACTGGTCGAGCGTATGGCTGATCACCCCCTCGGTCGAGTTCTCTACCGGGACAACCCCATAGTGTGCCTGATCCGACTCTACATCATGAAATACTGCGGGGATCGAGGCCATCGGCAGGGTATCGACGGAGTGGCCGAACTGCTTCAGTGCTGCCGCCTGGGTGAAGGTTCCCTCTGGCCCAAGAAAGGCGATTCTCATCGGCTCCTCAAGCGCCAGACAGGCGGACATGATTTCACGAAACAGACGTGCCATCTCCTCATCACCGAGTGGCCCCTGGTTTCGTGCCATCACCTTGGCCAGCACCTGTGCCTCACGCTCCGGGCGGTAAAACGCTACCGGGGCACCATCCGCAGAGGCCAGTTTGGTCTCTGCCACCTCCTGCGCCAGGGTAGCGCGCCGGTTGATTAGCTGCTGAATTTTCTCATCCAGCTGATCAATCTCTTGGCGAATCTCTCCCAATCTCATCTCTTCGCTCATTAACCTGGAATCCTCAGTTGAACAGGCTAGAGTGTGCCTGTATGTGCAATCTGGCCTGTAGCGTTCTGCACTCGCTCGGTGAACTGGATACTTTTGAAAAAACCTGTCATTGCAATATGTTAGCCTTATTTCAAGCGCTCAACTGAGGATTTTAGGATTAAACAACCCGCACTGCCAACACCCCCTCAATGGCCTGAATCTTCTCTACCACCTCACCTACTACCTCTCCCTCCACATCCAACAGATTGTAGGCCATATCATCGCGGGATTTATTCATCATATCGACAATATTGATTCCTGAATCAGCCAACAGTGAGGTGATCTGCCCTACCATATTGGGGACATTGGAGTTGGCCACGGCAATGCGGGCATCCCCTGCTCGCGGCATCTTCATCTCCGGAAAGTTAACCGCATTGGTCACATTACCATTCTCCAGATAATCTTTTACCTGATCGGCCACCATAATGGCACAGTTATCCTCTGCCTCCGCAGTCGAGGCTCCAAGGTGGGGCAGAGAGACCACACGAGGGTGATCCTTGTTCTCATTGGTCGGAAAATCATTAATATAGGCGTAGACCTTGCCCGAATCAAGCGCCTCCAGTACCGCAGCATCATCGACTATCCCCCCACGGGCAAAGTTCATGATCACCACATTATCCTTCATCATCTTCAGCCGTTCCGCATTGATCATGTTCCGGGTCGCGTCAACCAATGGCACATGGAAAGTGATGAAGTCCGCCTCGGAGAGCAGCTCATCCACACTATGGGCACGTACCGCCTCGGAAGAGAGCTTCCAGGCGCTCTGAATGGTGACGGATGGATCATACCCCACCACCTTCATCCCCAGTGAGATTGCCGCATTGGCGATCTGTACCCCAATCGCACCGAGGCCGATGACCCCCAGGGTACGACCCGGCAGTTCGAAACCGACATACTTTTTCTTGCCGGCCTCAACATCCTTGGCAATTACGCTATCGTCCCCTTCGAGGTTACGGGCATAATCCCAAGCATGGGCAATATTACGGCTTGCCATCAACATACTGGCGATCACCAGCTCTTTTACCGCATTCGCATTGGCACCCGGCGCATTAAAGACCGGAATCCCCTGTGCCGTCATCTTCTCAACCGGGATGTTGTTCACCCCTGCACCAGCACGCCCTACCGCTTTCAGTGTGGCTGGAATCTCCATATCATGCATCTTGTAGGAGCGCAGCAGAATCGCATCGGGATGCTGAATCTCTGAGGCCACCTCATAGCGGTCACGTGGTAGCCGGTCCAGCCCGGAAACCGAGATATTATTGAGTGTTAAAATCTTATTCATCATTTATCCTTCCTAAATTTGTCCCTCCCCCCTTCCTGGGGGAAGAGGTTACCCCTCAGCCATTCTTCTGCTCAAACGCCCGCATAAACTCAACCAGCGTATCGACACCCTCTTCCGGCATTGCATTGTAGATACTGGCGCGCATCCCACCGACAGAACGGTGCCCCTTCAGGGTCACCAGCCCACGCTCAGCAGCACCCGAGAGGAAGGCACCATCCAGCGCCGCATCTGCCAGGGTGAACGGTACATTCATCCATGAGCGTCCATTTTTTTCCACCGGATTGGCGTAGAAATCGGAGCTATCAATCAGTTCATAGAGTTTTCCGGCCTTGCGTTGGTTGACCTCTGCCATTGCCGCCAGCCCCCCCTGCTCTTTAATCCACTCAAACACCAACCCAGCCATATACCAACTATACGTGGGGGGGGTGTTGTACATGGAGTCTGCCTTGGCATGGGTCTCATAACTGAACATCGCCGGGGTCTGCTCTGGCGCATGACCAATCAGATCCTCACGCACAATCACAATTGTAAGTCCGGCAGGCCCTATATTTTTCTGTGCTCCTGCATAAATGACACCATAGCGAGAGACATCCAGCGGGCGCGAGAGGATGGTGGAGGACATATCCGCCACCAGTGGTACCTCGCCGCTCTCCGGCAGATAGTCAAACTCCACCCCACCAATGGTCTCATTGGGGGTGTAGTGAAGATAGGCAGCATCCGCATTCAGCTGCAATGAATCCTGTTCCGGAACCGCACAAAACCCACCCGCTGAGGTATCTGCAGCCACATTGACCTCACAGTAACGGCGCGCCTCGGCAATCGCCTTCTTCGACCACATCCCGGTATTGAGATAGTCGGCACCGCCACTCCCGCGCAGCAGATTCATCGGCACCATTGCAAACTGGCTGGAGGCTCCCCCCTGCAGGAAGAGCACCTTGTAGTTAGAGGGGATGGCCATCACCTCACGCAGATCGGCCTCAGCCTTCTCGGCAATAGACATATAGTCCTTGCCACGATGGCTCATCTCCATCACCGACATACCGGCACTGTGCCACTCCATCATCTCCTGCTGGGCGCGCGCTATCACAGCACTGGGTAACATCGCCGGTCCGGCGCTAAAGTTATACGTTCTTGCCATCACTTATTGTCCTCTTATTCAAAAAAAACTGTTCAGGGCACCTCAAAAAATGCACTTTTTCAGCTACGCCTCATCATCATCTGATTCGTCTTGCGACGCACTCTCCTCCACTCGCTCGATACCGACCAACTTCTCACCACTGCTGAGGCGGATCAGGGTCACCCCCTGGGTATTCCGGGAGCTGACCGAGATCTCTGCCACACGGGTACGCACCAGCACGCCACCATCGGAGATCATCATAATCTCCTCCTCATCATTCACCTGCACGGCACCGATAACCGCCCCGTTACGCGCTGAGGTCTGTATCGAGAAGACCCCTTTCCCCCCCCGCCCTTTACAGGGATACTCTTCTAACGGGGTTCTTTTGCCGAAGCCATTTTCGGTTGCGGTGAGGATATAATGCTTCTCTGGAACCAGCAGGGAGATGATTCGTTCCCCCGGCTCCAGCCGCATCCCCTTCACACCGCGTGCAGTACGTCCCATGGAACGTACCACAGACTCATTGAAGCGTACCGCCTTTCCGCCGCTGGCAAAGAGCATAATATCGCTCCCACCATGAGTGATCTCCACCCCGACCAACTCATCATCCGCAAGTAACTCAAGAGCAATAAGCCCCGCAGTTCTGGGACGGGAGAAGGCGTTGAGCGGACACTTTTTGACTGTACCGCTGCTGGTTGCCATAAAGACAAATTGCTCCTCACTGTATTCACGCACCGGCAGGAAGGCGGTGATACGCTCCCCCTCCTCCAGCGGCAATAGATTATTGATCGGTTTGCCACGAGCGGTACGCCCTGCCTGTGGTAGCTGGTAGACCTTAAGCCAGTAGAGTCGCCCTCGCGTAGAGAAGCAGAGAATAGTATCGTGGGTGTTGGCAACAATCAGCCGCTCAACAAAGTCCTCACTTTTGATTGCGGCAGCGGTCTTACCCCGTCCTCCCCGATGCTGTGCCTGGTAGTCGGCCACTGGCTGAGCCTTGACATATCCACCATGTGAAAGTGTCACCACCACATCCTCCTCGCTGATCAGATCCTCCAGCGAGAGATCAACCTGGGTCTGGACAATCTCGGTCTTGCGCGCATCACCATACTTCTCGCGCATCTCTACCAGCTCTTCACGGATCACCTCCATCAGCCGATCCGGGTTACGCAAAATTTTCAACAGCTCCGCAATGCGCTCAAGCAGCTGCCTGTACTCCTGCAGAATTTTCTCTTTTTCGAGCCCGGTGAGACGGTGCAACTTCAGATCAAGAATTGCCTGTGCCTGTACAGGGGAGAGATGGTAAAGCGCCTCCACCAATCCATAGCCCGGTTCCAGACTCTCTGGACGGGTATCGGCGGCATCCCCACGATCCAGCATGTCGATCACAATACCGGGGGGCCACCCCTGCGCCATCAATTTACTCTTCGCCTCAGCCGGGTTAGCGGATGATTTAATCAACACAATAATCGGGTCGATATTGGTCAGCGCAATCGCCAGCCCCTCCAACACATGGGCACGCTCCCGCGCCTTACGCAGATCAAACAGGGTACGACGGGTCACCACCTCACGACGGTGACGAATAAAGACCTCCAGCGCTTTTTTCAGATTGAGCAGTTGAGGTTGCCCATCGACCAGCGCCACCATATTGATGCCAAATACATTCTGCATCGCTGTATGTTTAAAGAGGTTATTACGCACCACATCAGCCATCTCCCCCCGCTTCAGCTCAACCACCATACGCATGCCATCTTTATCAGACTCATCACGCAGGGCGGAGATACCGGTCAGCTTTTTCTCGCGCACCAGTTCACCGATCCGCTCCAGCAGTCGCGCCTTATTGACCTGATAAGGGAGCTCATCCACCACCAGTGTCTGTCTCTTCCCCTCCTCTCCCTCTACATGGGTACAGGCACGCAGGTAGATGCGCCCTCTTCCCGTTTTGTAAGCCTCATGAATCCCCTTAACTCCATTGATTATCGCCCCGGTAGGGAAATCCGGCCCTGGAATATGGGCCATCAGATCACTAATTTCCAGCGCCGGATCATCCACCAGAGCGATGGTCGCACTCACCACCTCACTCAGATTGTGGGGTGGAATCTTGGTCGCCATACCCACTGCAATCCCCTCAGAGCCGTTGATCAGCAGGTTGGGCAGACGAGTGGGCAGAATGGAGGGCTCATGCTCACTCTCATCATAGTTGGGGGTAAAATCGACCGTCTCTTTGTCCAGATCAGCGAGTAGGTCGTGAGCCATCTTCGACATGCGGATCTCGGTATAGCGCATGGCTGCAGCAGAGTCACCATCGACCGAACCAAAGTTACCCTGACCATCAACCAGCATATAGCGCAGAGAGAAGGGTTGCGCCATACGAACGATGGTGTCGTAGACTGCGGTATCGCCATGCGGGTGGTATTTACCAATCACATCACCGACGATACGGGCTGATTTCTTGTAAGCCTTGTTCCAATCATTGCCCAGCTCATTCATCGCAAATAGAACGC
>JABHIC010000151.1 GCA_018671205.1 Gammaproteobacteria bacterium | reverse complement strand
GTACAACCGCCTATATCAGGAACGACATCCCTGCACTGACCCTGTTAGGGAGCAAAAAGTGGTGGGATTATGCAGGGCTAGTTCGCTTTGGCATGGAAAGCTGTCAGATGAGTAGAAAGCAGATTAAAGAAAATTACCAACAGTGCACAGATGCCTTGCAGCAGACCCACCAACAGCTGCAGCTGCGGCTGCGGAAGGAGAAGGTAGAGGAGAAGCGGAGCCTGCTTGAACATCTCTCAGGCTTGATGGTGTCCTACCAAAACTAGCGGTGCTTTGCCTTATTGATGCATGGCAACCGCATCGAAATCAGAAATTTTCGGTTTAATCCTCCGGTTTGCGTAGCGCCAGTCGGGCCAGCAGCGCCCAGCCCAGCAGAAAGCAGAGCCCACCCAGCGGGGTGATTGCCCCCAGAGCACTGACTCCCGTAAGGCTGAGGAGGTAGAGGCTGCCGGAGAAGAGCAGAATACCCGCCAGTAGCCACCAGCCGGCCCGAACAGCAACAGGAATCCAGTGGCTGAGTATCCCGATCAGTAACAACCCCAGTGCGTGAAAGCCGTGGTAGTCCACCGCCGTGTGCCAGGTCAGTAACGCCTTCTCGCTCAGTAGATCTTGCAGGCCATGCGCACCAAAGGCACCAAGGGCCACCGCAAGCCCCGCATTAATCGCCCCCAGCGTAATAAACAGCCGACCCTGTTGATGGAGAGTGATCACTGCTTGAGCGACTTCAGGTCAACCAGTCGGGTCTCTGAGAACTTATCGTGCAGCGCCAGATGGTTCGGGTCGTAGAGCATCCAGAGCAGACCGATCCCCCCCAGCCCAATAGAGGGGATCGCACTGAGAAAACGGAGCATCAGGTGCCAGAGTGTCAATGGCTTGCCGTCAATCCGTACCAGCTGCATCCGCCAGGTCTTCATCCCCAGTGTCTGCCCGGTATTCAGCCAGGGCCAAGCGAAATAGAAAAAGCTCACCAGAAAGAGCCAGGTCGTCATCAGAGGGTTCCCCGCATCGGTCGCCTCTCCCTCGGTAAAGGTGAGACCAATGGCGGTAGCCACCATCAACAGGGCAAGCAGCAGCAGACCATCATAAAACATCGCAAAGAGCCGCCGCATCAGACCGACAGCCGGAAGCGAAAGTTGGAGGTTTGTTGGGGGTTGGGCTGTGCTCATCAGGGGGCAGAGAGGTATACTCTATCGATTATTTTTGAATATTCTATCAGACAGAGGAGCCCAGAAGATGGCTGAATATCGTTCCCGAACCACCACCCACGGTAGAAACATGGCGGGTGCCCGCTCACTTTGGCGGGCAACCGGAATGACCGATGAGGACTTTGACAAACCCATCATCGCCATAGCCAACTCCTTCACCCAGTTTGTGCCGGGCCATGTCCACCTCAAGGATATGGGGCAGCTGGTGGCGAGAGAGATCGAGAAGGCGGGCGGTGTGGCCAAAGAGTTCAACACCATTGCGGTCGATGATGGCATCGCGATGGGCCACGGAGGAATGCTCTACAGCCTCCCCTCCCGTGAGATAATTGCCGACTCGGTAGAGTACATGGTCAATGCCCACTGCGCGGATGCGATTGTCTGTATCTCCAACTGTGACAAAATTACCCCGGGAATGGTCAATGCCGCCCTGCGCCTCAATATCCCGGTAATCTTCGTCTCTGGTGGGCCGATGGAGTCGGGTAAAACCAAGCTGCAAGGAAAAGAGGTTCACCTTGATCTGGTCGATGCGATGGTCTCAGCGGCGGATGACAAGGTATCGGATGAGGATGTGGCCGTGATGGAACGCTCTGCCTGCCCCACCTGTGGCTCCTGTTCCGGGATGTTTACCGCCAACTCCATGAACTGCCTGACCGAGGCACTGGGGCTATCACTGCCCGGTAACGGCTCCCTGCTGGCGACCCATGCGGACCGTAAAGAGCTCTTCCTCGAGGCGGGGCGGCGTATCGTCGAACTGACGCGGCGCTACTATGAAGAGGACGACGCCTCCGTACTACCGCGCTCGATTGCCACCTTCAACTCCTTCGAGAACGCGATGGCCCTCGATATTGCGATGGGAGGGTCAACCAATACCGTGCTTCACCTGCTCGCAGCGGCAGAGGAGGCAGAGGTCAACTTCACCATGGAGGATATGGACCGGATGTCACGCAAGGTTCCCCATCTCTGCAAAGTGGCCCCCTCTACCCCCGACTACCACATGGAAGATGTCCACCGTGCCGGTGGAGTGATGGCCATTCTGGGCGAGCTGGAGCGTCAGGGGCTGGTGCACCCCCTACAAGGGACAGTTCACGCCAAAACCCTGGGGGAGGCACTCAACCAGTGGGATATTCTCCATACTCAGGATAAGGCGGTGGAAAAGTTCTACCGCGCAGCCCCCGGCAATATCCCCACCCAGACCGCATTCAGCCAGCAGAACCGCTTTGAGTCACTGGATCGGGACCGTACACTCGGCTGCATTCGTGATAGTGCCCATGCCTATAGTCAGGATGGTGGCCTCGCCGTACTCTACGGTAACCTTGCCGAGGATGGCTGTATCGTCAAAACAGCGGGGGTGGATGAGTCCATTCTTGACTTCAACGGCCCGGCACGAATTTTCGAGAGCCAGGATGATGCCGTTGAGGCCATCCTCAATGACCAGATCCAGCCAGGTGATGTAGTGGTGATACGCTACGAGGGGCCACGAGGGGGGCCGGGAATGCAGGAGATGCTCTACCCCACCAGCTACCTCAAATCCAAGGGGCTGGGCAAGGTGTGTGCACTGATTACCGATGGACGCTTCTCCGGGGGCACCTCCGGCCTCTCCATCGGCCACGCCTCCCCGGAGGCGGCAGAGGGGGGGCTGATCGGTCTGGTCGAAGAGGGTGACCGCATCGAGATCAGCATTCCCAACCGCTCGATTCAGGTGACAGTTGAAGAGAAGGTGCTGGCAGAGCGTCGCCGGGCGATGGGGGCCAGAGGCGCAGCAGCGTGGAAGCCGGTGAATCGAGATCGACCCGTCTCCGCAGCACTACGCGCCTACGCCGCCCTGACCACCAGTGCCGCCCGTGGCGCAGTGCGGGATGTGAATCAGTTACTGTAGCTTACCGCTTAGTCTGCTATCGTACTTTGTTCTACCACACGGTAGATCCCACAGAAAAAACAGCATAAAAAAATGAACCAACCCCCACAGAACCCCTATCCCTACCCGCCCCCCTACCCCGTACAGATGGAGGATGAAATCAGCCTGATTGACCTCTGGCGCGTACTCACAAAGCGTAAAACCTCCATTCTCCTCATTACCCTGCTCACCACGCTCGGTGCCATCATCTACGCCCTCACCGCCCCGGCCATCTATCGGGCCGAGGTGCTGATGGTAAGTGCCCAGAGCGAAAAGGGCGGCGGCGGAATGGCGGCACTCGCCAGTCAGTTTGGCGGGCTTGCCGGTATGGCCGGGATCAGCCTGGGGGGGGCGGGAGGAGGTACCGAGACCGCACTCGCAGTACTACAGTCCCGCAGCTTCGCACAACAGTATATTCAGGAGCGTAACCTCAAACCCCTCCTCTTCCCCGAACAGTGGGATCAGGAAAAAGGGCAGTGGATCATCCAGGAGCCCTCACTGTTCACCACAACCATCCAGTCACTCAAACAAAATCTCCTCCCTGAAGCGCCCACAACAGGCCGGGAGCGAGAGAACAGCGACGGCTCTCCCAGTGATTGGGAGGCCTACAAGGTCATTCAGGGTATGACCAAGGTCTCTACAGACAAAAAAACCGGCATGGTCACCCTCGCCATTGAGTTGACAGACCCCTACCAGGCCGCCCGCTGGGCGAATGATGCGGTTGAGCGGCTCAACGCCCACATGCGCAGACAGGCGATTGAGGAGACCAAAAGGTCAATCCACTTCCTCGAAGAGGAGCTGGCCAGAACCAGCCTCGTCAATGCACAGAATATTCTCTATAACCTCATCGAGGAGCAGACCAAAAATGTCATGCTTGCCAATGTGCGGGATGAGTATGCATTCAAGATTATCGACCCTGCCGTACCCCCGGAAGAGCGCATTAAGCCTAAACGTAAACTCATTGTTATCCTTGGCTTCGTATTGGGGCTAATGCTGGGGATCTTCATCGCCTTCTTCAGGAATTTCCTAGAAAATCAGGGAAGAGTCCCGGAGCAGGTAGAGTAAGTGCCCACTCTCGACCTCCTCACCTAACGGGCAATAAAATCATGCGATTAAGTGAGTCAGATCGTCATACATTGCGCCAGGCGGTAGAAAGCGTATTGGGAGAGGAGGTGGTGATTAAGCTATTTGGCTCCCGCCTGGACGATGCAGGTAGAGGAGGGGATATTGATCTTTACATTGCCACTCACCAGGTGATCGAGCAACCAGCCTACACCATCGCGATGATCCAGACCAAAATTATGCGCCTCATCGGCGAGCGAAAAATAGATATCCTACTGGATGCGCCCAATCTCACAGAAGAAGCCATTCACGGTATTGCCAAGGCAGAAGGGGTGAATCTATGACGATTGATCGAAGCGACCAGGCCAGGCTTGCATTTTTATTGCGCGTGATCCAAAAAGAGATTACACATTTAGAGTACGCAGCAACGCAGGTATTCGATCAGCCTTTTACCGCAGAAAGGGCACAAACACTGGAAGAGGATAAAGGGCTTGCTTTAAAAGTGGAGGCTTTTAGCAGCCGTTTTTGTCGTCTACAAGATACCTTGGGGGACAAGCTCTTACCCGCTTGGTTGAGTGCGATGGGTGAAGCCGCTGCTGCATTACTGACTAATCTCGATAAAGCAGAAAAGTTTGGCTGGCTTGAGTCAGCCGATACATGGGTAATGCTGCGCCAGCTTAGAAACCAAATGGTTCATGAATATATCGAAAACCCTCAACTGCTCTCCGATGCCTTGCAGACCGCGCACGCGCACCTCGGTTTTGTAAAAGCCTTCGCTGCAACCCTAAGCAAGACCATTCAATCCTCATTGATAAAGCCCTCAAGAACTAACTAAAGGAAAAAACAGACACATTAGCTGTGCTATGTTGCGCTCATTTTCTCAGAAAGTAACGAAACAACAAGGGTGTTCATGCTTACCCCCTCCTGTATTGCCCTAGCCTTCAAGCGAGCATGTAAAGAACGAGGAGCCCTAGTTATAAATTTGCCCGACTCTCCCCCACTATGGGGTTCAGGAATAGGATCACCGAACTCTATTGCCGTTTGCAGCCAGGATTCGGCAGCGTCCAAAGCCTGATGAACAGCATCCTCTGCACTCTCTCCATCAGCCATGCAGCCAGGAAGATCTGGAAATATTGCCAGATACCCACCTCCATCCTCTTCATGGATGGGAGTTATATTCACTGGGTAGTCATTTACCTTCATTTCAATCACCAAAAAAGTGCATTTTTAGAGGTGTCCTATAGATTGCCTTGATTGGCTTATGGGATGGAACAATTTACTTCCATTAGGATGACGAAAGGTCACATGACTGGTTCCTGGCTGTCTCCACTCCACCCCAAAGCTATTCGCAACAGTTTTGAGGGCATCAATCCTCCAGTCCAAAGGATTATTCATCATCTTGTTGAGAATCTTATCGACCTTACCCATAGGTTAATGATACTACATTTAGTATCACTATCAGTGCTGTTCTGGCTGAGGATTGTGGGTAATCAGGAAAGGTAATACAAGCGTGCTTGCGCCTTGGTGCCTCCCCTCTCTCTAACATACAAGGCATTTCCTGAATTCAACTCATCGGAGAACTATCCTGATACGGGAGGCATCGAATGGGGGGGGAAGATGCCTTTTCATGATGGAGATCAAATAGAGAGCAAGATGTTGACTCTAACCTCTATCAGCATATAATCGGTAGACAGCATCGTGCGAGACCGTAAAAATGAACAAAACCAATGTGGATGATATTTTGATCGAGATGATCAGCCCCAAAGTAAAAGAGATTGAGGAGCGTTTTTCTCGTGGGGAGGGATTAACCAATGATGATATCAACACTCTGCTTCTGAAATCACAATATAACCATATTAACCACCTCGACC
The DNA here is from genome assembly GCA_018671205.1 of Gammaproteobacteria bacterium. Lineage (GTDB taxonomy): Bacteria > Pseudomonadota > Gammaproteobacteria > Thiopontia. The sequence continues at coordinate 188 of JABHIC010000151.1, read as the reverse complement.
AACGTTTGGATGAGGTAACGGCTAGTGTGCAGGGGTTAGAAGAGAAGTTTGTTGGTCTGGAGGGTAAGTTTGTTGGTCTGGAGGGTAAGTTCGTTGGTCTGGAGGGTAAGTTTGTAGCGTTAGAAGGTAAGTTTGACCTATTGAGGACAGACCTTGAAGGTAAGTTCGAGCTGCTCAAGTCAGATATT